>CAZYTN010000544.1:0-1501 GCA_964650115.1 uncultured Sulfuritalea sp. | reverse complement strand
TCACCAGCGCCGGCGAGAACCTGGTGCTGTGCAGCGGCATCATGGGCGGCATCAAGTCGATCTGGGCGCGCGGCGGCGGCGGCGCAAAGATGGGCGCGCTGCGCCTCAAGGCCATCATGATCCAGGGCAAGCCGGCCGAGGCGCCGCTGGCGAAGGAAATGAAAGCCCACAACAAGATCATCGGCAGGAAGATCACCTCGACCTCGGTGATCAAGAACGCGCTGAAGCAGGTCGGCACGCCTTTTCTCTACAAGCCTTCGCGCGTGCTCGGCGCGCTCGGCACGATGAACAACCAAACCACCGCCTGGCACGAATCGCTCGATGCCGACAATTTCGACCCCTATCGCCCGGCCATGGACGGCTGTTTCAAGTGTCCGGTGCAATGTCGCAACCAGAACGACATGACGCCGCAGGGCAAGGGCGGCTGGGGTTCGGCCGCGCTGCTGGGGCTCAAGGGCAACGCCAGCTATGACAAGGCCCAGGCCGACATCGACCACCGCAAGCGGCGCACCTATAACGGCATCAAGGGCGACGGGCATTTCGACAAATACGACAAGGGCGACGGCCCCGAATACGTCACGGTCGGCAAGTTCGGCCCGATGATCGGCCTCTCCGAACCCGAACAGGTGCTGCGCCTGAACAACATCCTCAACGACCTCGGCCTCGACTCCGCCTCGACCGGCAGCGCGATTGCCTGGGCCATGGAACTGTGGCAGCGCGGCATCATCGACGCCAGCCACAGCGGTGGCCTCGACCTCTCCTGGGGCAATTACGAGACCATCGAAAAGCTGCTGTTCATGACCGCGAAGCGCGAAGGCTTCGGCGACACCATTGCCGACTCGGCGCGCGCCGTCGACAAGGGCAAGTATCCGCAGGAAGCGCTCGACTACCGCATGGCGGTCAAGGGTCTGTTCCAGTCCGACCCGCATGACGCACGCATCCTCAAGGCCTTCGCCCTGGGCCTTGCGGTGGCCACGCGCGGCATGGACCACTTGCGCAACCGTGTCACGCTGGAAATCAATGCCCGCGTCAACGAC
Source organism: uncultured Sulfuritalea sp. (assembly GCA_964650115.1). Classification (GTDB taxonomy): domain Bacteria; phylum Pseudomonadota; class Gammaproteobacteria; order Burkholderiales; family Rhodocyclaceae; genus Sulfuritalea. The sequence goes on along the minus strand of CAZYTN010000544.1, from coordinate 464 downwards.
GATGCGCCGTTCAAGGCCCGGCTCTACGGCGGCACCGTGGCGCCGCAGCCGAACAGCTACGAAGGCAAGGAAATCGCCGTGCGCCGCTGCGAGAACACCTTCGCCGTCGGCGACTCGGTCGGCATGTGCCGCTTCAACACCAAGCTGTTCAACTCGCCCACCCTGCCCAACTGCGGCGATTTCGCCATCCAGCTAAGCACCATGACGGGACAGACAGTCAGCGCCGCGGAACTCGACGAGGTCGGGCGCAACATCAGCGGCCTCGAACACCTGCTGAATTTCCGCCTCGGCCTGCGCGCCAGGGACGACACCCTGCCCGCCCGCTGGTTCGATGAAGCCATCGACAGCGGCCCCTACAAGGGCGAGAAGATCGAGCGCAAGGAATTTGACAAGATGAAGGCGCGCTTTTACGAACTGACCGGCCTCAACAGCGAAGGCGTGCCGCACGCCGACTGGCACCAGAA
>CAZYTN010000543.1:0-1503 GCA_964650115.1 uncultured Sulfuritalea sp. | reverse complement strand
CGAGGAGCCGCCGGGCACACAGGAGACATCCCAGGGATTCTTCACCGGCCCGAAAAACGAAGTCTCATTCGACGAGCCCATGGCGAACTCGTCCATGTTGAGCTTGCCCAGCGTCACCATGCCGGCGGTGGCGAGTTTTTCGACGACATGGGCGTCATAGGGCGCGACGAAGTTCGCCAGCATCTGCGAGCCGCAAGTGGTGCGCCAGCCCCTGGTGCAGAAAATATCCTTGTGCGCCAAGGGGATGCCTGTCAGCGCCGTTGCGCCAGCGCCGACTCTTCGCACTTCATCGGCAGCCCGCGCTTGGGCCAGTGTCTTGTCGCGATCGAGGGTGATGAAAGCGTTCAGCGCCGGATTGAGCTTGTCGATGCGGTCGAGGAAGAGCGTCGCCAGTTCGACAGCCGAAATCTTCTTCGCGGCCAATGCAGCGGACAGTTCCTTGAGTGAGGTGTTTATCAGGGCGCTCATTCCACAACCCTGGGCACAAGGTACAGCCCGGCCTCGGTTTCCGGCGCCACGGCCTGGAAATCGGTGCGGCGGTCGGTTTCGGTGACCACGTCGGGGCGCAGGCGCTGGACCACATCCACGGCGTGCGCCATCGGCTCGATGCCGGTGGTGTCGACGGCCTGCAATTGCTCGACGAAGCCGAGGATGTCGTTCAACTGGTCGCGGGTGCTTTCACGCTCTGCCGCCGACAGTTCGATGCGGGACAACAGGGCAATGCGGGCGACGTCTTCCAGGTTCAGGGACATGATGACAAGTGGGGTAGGTGGCGTGAGGCCCGCCTGAAACAAGGCCGGTGCATTGCCTGATTCGACGGGCGCGATAGGTTATCATATGCGACCTTCTGGCCCCAGCCTTTCCCGGGCGGGCTCCAACAATGGAATTACGATGTTCGGCTTTCTTCGCTCCTATTTTTCAAATGATCTCGCCATCGACCTCGGTACCGCCAATACGCTGATTTACGTGCGTGGCAAGGGCGTGGTGCTCGACGAACCTTCGGTCGTCGCCATTCGCATCGAAGGCGGCCCCAACGCCAAGAAAACCATCCAGGCGGTGGGCAAGGAGGCCAAAACCATGATTGGCCGCAATCCGAAAGAGATTTCGGTCATCCGGCCATTGAAGGACGGCGTGATTGCCGACTTCACCGTCACCGAGCAGATGCTCAAGCAGTTCATCAAGCGCGTGCACGAGTCGCGCCTGTTCTCGCCCAGCCCGCGCATCATCATCTGCGTGCCTTCGGGGTCGACCCAGGTCGAGCGCCGCGCCATTCGCGAATCCGCGCTCGGCGCCGGTGCCTCGCAGGTCTACCTGATCGAGGAACCGATGGCGGCGGCGATCGGCGCCGGCCTGCCGGTGTCGGACGCCACCGGCTCGATGGTGGTCGATATCGGCGGCGGCACCACCGAGGTCGGCGTGATCTCGCTGGGCGGCATGGTCTATGCCAATTCGGTACGCGTCGGCGGCGACAAGTTCGACGAGGCGATCATCTCCTACATCAGC
>CAZYTN010000542.1:0-1504 GCA_964650115.1 uncultured Sulfuritalea sp. | reverse complement strand
TCGCGCAGCGCGGTACCGACCAGTTCGGCCACGTCGTACATCGAAAACACGCTCATCAGGTTGGGCTCGGTGCTGTGCCGGATCGCCTGTTCGAGATGATTGATGGTGGCCTGGGTGATCGCCAGGTTGCCTGAGTTCACCATCACCAGCGCCCGGTCGCCGGGGCGCTCGAAGGTTTTCATCTTGCGGAAGGTGGAGATGTTGTCCACCCCGGCGTTGGTGCGCGAGTCCGACGCAAAGACAATGCCGGCATCGATCATGGTTGCAACGCAATACGTCATGTGGGTGCTCCCTCAGTGTTCAAGGAATGCACCTTAAAGGAAGGACGGGGTCCGGGCAAGGCCGCGGCAGGGCGTCACTCATCGGTCGACCAGAAATAGGTGGTGTTGATCAGGTCGCCGAGATCGTAGATGCGTTCGAGGAACTCCGACAGGTATTCGTGCAGGCCGCGTTCGAAAATGTCGTCGATGCTGCCGAAGCGCAGTTCGCCGTGCAGCCGGCCGCAGCGCCGCAGCAGCTCGCCGGCGCGCGGGCCGTTGATTTCCTGCACCAGGCGGTTGACCTCGTTCATCGCCGCCATCAGCGAACGCGGCATGTCCGGGCGCAGGATCAGCAGCTCGGCGACGCGCTTGGGCGTGATCAGGTCGCGATAGACCTTGCGATAGGACTCGAAGGCCGAGACTGAACGTAGCAGCGCGCCCCAGTGGTAATAGTCGGCGGCGCCGCCGATGTCGGCGACGCTGGGCAGCAGGATGTGGTACTTGACGTCGAGGATGCGCGCGGTGTTGTCGGCGCGCTCGAAGAAGGTGCCCAGGCGCAGGAAGCGGAAGGTGTCGTCGCGCAGCAGGGTGCCATGGGCGATGCCGCGCGAGAGGTGGGAGCGTTCCTTGACCCATTCGAAGAAGGGCGAGACGCCGTCCTCGGCGATGCCGTTGGTCTGGATGCGGTGCATTTCCAGCCAGGTGAAGTTGAGCGCCTCCCACATTTCCGAGGTGATCGCGCCGCGGATGGCGCGGGCGTTTTCGCGCGCCGTGAAGATGCTGTTGCAGATGCTGCCGGGATTCTTCCCGTCCAGCGCCATGAAGTGCATCACGCTGTCGGCACTGGGTTCCTCGTAGCGCGCCTCGAAATCCTCGTGCAGGCCGCTGATAGAGAGCATCGCGCGCCATTCGTGGTGCGGTTCGGCGACGGTCTGCTTGAGCAGCGCCATGCGGTAGGTGACGTCGAGCATGCGCGCGGTATTTTCCGCGCGCTCCATGCTGCGGGCCATCCAGTAGAGGTGATCGGCGGTGGAGGAAAGCATGATTGTTCAGCCTCAGTTTTCCAGAACCCAGGTGTCCTTGGTGCCGCCGCCCTGGGAGGAATTCACCACCAGCGAGCCTTCCTTCAGCGCCACGCGGGTGAGCCCGCCGGGCACCATGCTGACGCCATGGCCGGACAGCACGTAGGGCCGCAGGTCGATGTGGCGCGGCGCGACGCCGCTGTCGACATAGGTCGGGCAGGT
>CAZYTN010000541.1:0-1509 GCA_964650115.1 uncultured Sulfuritalea sp. | reverse complement strand
TGCGGGCTGAGGGTGATCCTGGCGCCCAGCGCTTCGAGCACGTCGGCCGAGCCGGACTTGGATGAGACGCTACGGTTGCCGTGCTTGGCCACTGTCGCTCCCGCCGCGGCGGCGACGAACATCGATGCAGTGGAAATGTTGAAGGTGTGCGCGCCGTCGCCGCCGGTACCGACGATGTCCACGAAGTGCGGGTTGTGCGGGGTGTCGACCTTGGTCGATAACTCGCGCATGACCTTCGCCGCGGCGGAGATTTCGCCGATGGTCTCCTTCTTCACGCGCAGGCCGGTGAGGATGGCGGCAACCATCAGCGGCGAGATCTCGCCTTTCATGATCTGCCGCATCAGGTGCAGCATCTCGTCGTGGAAGATTTCGCGGTGTTCGATGGTGCGCTGGAGCGCTTCCTGGGGGGTGATCATGTTGCCTCCGATGGGCCGCCCCGAGGAGGCAGCAAGTCAGTAACCGGAAGCCGCGCAAGCGGCTGAACCACAGTCACCCCCTTCCTCGGGAAGGGGGCAGGGGGGAAGGTCCTCACGATGAGGCTCCCTTCAGAAAGTTCTTCAGCAGCTCGTGGCCGCACTCGGTCAGTATCGATTCGGGATGGAACTGCACGCCTTCCACATTCAGCTCGCGGTGGCGCACGCCCATGATCTCGCCGTCCTCGGTCCAGGCCGTGACTTCGAGGCAGGCCGGCAGCGTCTCGCGGCGGATGGCCAGCGAATGGTAGCGGGTCACGGTCAGCGGATTGGGCAGGCCGGCGAAGACGCCCTTGCCCTCGTGCAGCACCGGCGAGGTCTTGCCGTGCATCAGCTGCTTGGCATGGACGATGTCGCCGCCGAAGGCCGCGCCTATGCTCTGGTGGCCGAGGCAGACGCCGAGCAGCGGAATCCTGCCGGCGAACTCCCTGATCGCCGCCACCGAGATGCCGGCTTCGGCCGGCGAACAGGGGCCGGGCGAGACCACGATGCGCGCCGGGTTCATCGCGGCGATTTCCTTGAGCGTGATCGCGTCGTTGCGGAACACCTTGACGTCTTCGCCGAGTTCGCCGAAATACTGCACCAGGTTGTAGGTGAAGCTGTCGTAGTTGTCGATCATGAGAAGCATGTCGGTCACCTCAGTCGAAACGCGTATCGAGGCCGGCTTCGGCCATCTCGGCGGCGCGCAGTTGCGCCCGTGCCTTGCTCAGCGTTTCCTGCCATTCGGAATCGGGGTCGGAATCGGCGACGATGCCGGCGCCGGCCTGGACGTGGATCTGCCCGTCCTTGATGATCGCGGTGCGGATCGCGATGGCCAGGTCCATGTCGCCGTTGAAGCCCAGGTAGCCGACGCTGCCCGCGTAGATGCCGCGCTTGGAGGGTTCCAGTTCGTCGATGATTTCCATGGCGCGCACTTTCGGCGCACCGGACACCGTGCCGGCCGGAAAGGTGGCCTTGAGCACGCCGGGCGCACCCTCCTCGTCCTTCAGCTTGGCCTCGACGTTGGAGACGATGTGCATCACGTGCGAGTAGCGTT
>CAZYTN010000540.1:0-1517 GCA_964650115.1 uncultured Sulfuritalea sp. | reverse complement strand
CCGCCGTGCGGTCAAGCTGGCGCTCCATCAGCCAGGGCATCAGGTGCACCACGGTGACATCCATGCCGCGCAAGCGGAGGCCGTTGGCGGCTTCGAGCCCGAGCAGGCCGCCGCCGATCACCACTGCATGCTTGTGCGTCGCGGCCGTGGCGATCATCTCGTCGGTGTCCTTGATGTCGCGGTAGCTAATCACGCCGGGCAGCTCGCGGCCCGGAATCGGCAGGATGAAGGGCATCGAGCCGGTGGCGAGCAGCAGGCGGTCGTACTCCTCCTCGGTGCCGTCGCTGGCAATGACCTTGCGCGCCGTGCGATCGATTTTCGTCACCGTCTTGCCGACATGCAGGCCGATGTTGTTGTCGGCATACCACTGCAGCGGATTGAGAATGATGTCCTGGATGGTCATCTCGCCGGCCAGCACGGGCGAGAGCAGGATGCGGTTGTAGTTCGGATGCGGCTCGGCGCCGAAAACCGTGATGTCGTAGAGGTCGGGTGCGAGCTTGAGCAGTTCCTCGACGGCGCGGATGCCGGCCATGCCGTTGCCTACCACTACCAGTTTTTGCTTCTTCATCTCACGTCCTTCGCGAAAATCGATGGGTTCCGCGTCTTATCAGCAAGGCGTGTGCCACCGTAAATAAGTCCCGATTCAGGCCAAAACCCTGCCTCCTCGTGGTGCGCATGCACCAGATCGACTCATGGCGGTATTGCGGCGCACCATGTGTGTGCATGCGGCCTCCGTCCGCTGCGCGCGGCGCTTGCCGCGGTTTGCCGCCAAAGCCGCTGCTGGCATGGCTTACGCGCCTTTTGCAGCGTGTGGCACAGGCATTGCAATAGCTCACGCAATTCAATCTCGCGGGAGCATCACCATGTTCAACAGCGCCTTCCTCAAGGCCGGCCACACACCGACGCTGCTCGCCGCCTTTCTCTATTTCGACCTCGCCTTCATGGTCTGGGTGATCCTTGGCCCGCTCGGCGTGCAGATCGCCGCCGACCTGAATCTCACCCACGCGCAGAAGGGCCTCATGGTCGCCACGCCGGTACTGGCCGGCGCCCTGCTGCGCCTGGTGATGGGCGTGCTGGTCGACCACCTGAAGCCGAAAATGGCCGGCGCCATCGGCCAGGTCATTGTCATCGTCGCGCTGTTCGTCGCCTGGCAGCACGGCATCCATACCTACGAGCAGACGCTGATCCTCGGCCTGTTCCTCGGCGTCGCCGGCGCCTCGTTCGCCGCCGCGCTGCCGCTGGCCTCGCGCTGGTATCCGGCCGAACACCAGGGCACCGCGATGGGCATCGCCGGCGCCGGCAACTCGGGCACCGCGCTGGCGGCGCTGATCGCCCCCAGTCTGGCGGTGGCCTTCGGCTGGACCAATGTCTTCGGCCTGGCGCTGATTCCGCTGATCGCGGTCTTCATCCTCTATCTGGTGCTGGCCAAGGACGCGCCGGAATGCCCCGCACCAAAATCGCTCGCCGAATACTTCGCTGTGCTGAAGGACAAGGATGCCTGGTGGTTCATGTTCTTC
>CAZYTN010000539.1:0-1519 GCA_964650115.1 uncultured Sulfuritalea sp. | reverse complement strand
TCGCGCTCCTCGGCGCTGGCCTCGAAGGCCACCGGCTTCCCGATCGCCAAGGTGGCGGCCAAACTGGCCGTTGGCTATACGCTGGACGAACTGAAGAACGACATTACCGGCGGCGCCACACCGGCCTCCTTCGAGCCCTCGATCGACTACGTGGTGACCAAGGTGCCGCGCTTCGCCTTCGAGAAATTCCCTCAGGCCAATGACCGCCTGACGACGCAGATGAAGTCGGTCGGCGAGGTCATGGCGATCGGCCGCAGCTTCCAGGAGTCGATGCAAAAGGCCTTGCGCGGGCTGGAAGTCAGCGTCTATGGCTTCGACGAAATCGAGGCGGACCAGGAGGAAATCAACCGCGAACTGGCGAGTCCCGGCCCGCAACGCATCTGGTATGTGGCACAGGCCTTCCGCGAGGGCTACTCGTTGCAGCAGGTATTCGATCTGACCGACATCGATCCGTGGTTCCTGGTGCAGATCGAGGAAATCATCACCATCGAAGGCTGGATGCGCTCGCAGAACCTGGATGACCTCGATGCCGTCATGCTGCGCAATCTCAAGCGCAAGGGTTTTTCCGACCGCCGCATCGGCACCCTGGTCAATGCCAGTGCCGATCCTGGCGCCGGCGCCAGCGGCGAGACGGCGGTGCGCGAGCGGCGTCATGCGCTCGGCGTACGCCCGGTGTACAAGCGCGTCGACACCTGCGCCGGCGAATTTTCCACGGCGACCGCCTACATGTATTCGACCTACGAGGAAGAGTGCGAGGCGCGGCCGACTTCACGCAAGAAGATCATGGTGCTCGGCGGCGGCCCCAACCGCATCGGCCAGGGCATCGAGTTCGACTACTGCTGCGTCCATGCGGCGCTGGCGATGCGCGAGGACGGCTACGAGACCATCATGGTCAACTGCAATCCGGAAACCGTGTCCACCGACTACGACACCTCGGATCGCCTGTATTTCGAGCCGGTGACGCTGGAAGACATTCTTGAAATCGTCCATGTCGAGCAACCGACCGGTGTCATCGTCCAGTTCGGCGGCCAGACGCCCCTGAAACGTGCGCGCGAACTCGAGGCCAACGGTGTCCCCATCATCGGCACCAGCCCCGACATGATCGACGCCGCCGAGGATCGCGAGCGCTTCCAGAAGCTATTGCACGACCTCGGCCTCAAGCAGCCGCCGAATCGCACGGCGCGCACCGAGCCGGACGCGATCCGGCTCGCCGCCGAGATCGGCTATCCGCTTGTCGTGCGGCCTTCCTACGTACTGGGTGGCCGTGCCATGGAAATCGTCCATGAGCAAAAGGATCTCGAACGCTACATGCGCGATGCGATCAAGGTCTCCTTCGCTTCGCCGGTACTGCTTGACCGCTTCCTCAACGACGCGACCGAGGTCGACGTCGATGCGCTGTGCGATGGCACGCAGGTGCTGATCGGCGGCATCATGGAGCACATCGAGCAGGCGGGGGTGCATTCGGGCGATTCGGCCTGTTCGCTGCCGCCATTCACCCTGTGTCCGGAAATCCAGGATG
>CAZYTN010000538.1:0-1519 GCA_964650115.1 uncultured Sulfuritalea sp. | reverse complement strand
CGGGCTTTTTCTTCGGCCTCGATCCTGGCTTTTTTCTCGGCTTCGATCCTGGCCTTTTCCTCGATCTCGCGACGGACTTTTTCTTCGGCCTCGCGCCGGATCTTTTCTTCGGCCTCGCGGCGAGCCCGTTCCTCCTCCGTGAGCTTGGCCATTTCTTCGGCTTCGCGCCGGGCTTTTTCCTCGGCCTCGCGGCGGACCTTCTCCTCGATTTCGCGGCGGACCTTTTCCTCGGCCTCGCGGCGGGCTCGTTCTTCGGCCTCGATCCTGGCTTTTTTCTCGGCTTCGATCCTGGCCTTTTCCTCGATCTCGCGGCGGACTTTCTCCTCGGCCTCGCGGCGGATCTTTTCCTCCGCCTCGCGGCGGGCTTTTTCTTCGGCGGCGTGCCGGGCTTTTTCCTTCTCCGCTTCAAGCCGTGCCTGCTCCGCGGCTTTTTTGGCGGCACCTGGCGCCGGCTTGCTGAAGTCGAGACTATCCAGGTCATCGCCAGCCGGCGCTGCTGCCTCTTCTTTGCGCATGGCCTCGGGAACGTCGCGAAGATAGCCTTCGGCAACGAGTTTGGCGATGGAGGCCGCAAACCATTCCTTTGCGCTCGGAGACGCCTGGGCGGAAATATCCTCGATCGTGAACAAGCCCTTGCATAGCTCCAGCAGATCGCTCAAGTCTCCGGACAGGTGGCGCGTCTTTCCTGTCGATTCGCGCACGCCTTTGGGCGTCTTGGTGTAAACGGTACTCATTGGCGTCTCCATTCCCGTGATTGCGGCCCGCATTCTCTATCTGGGCCATATTCATGACGGCATCAATATTGAATCATTTGTTCGCGGTCGTGTTGCAACGGAACGCACATCTCCAATCAATTGCCCGACATTGCGCACTCAGTGCCGAAATGCAGCAGTCCTTCGAGCACGAGATTGTCGATCAGGCGATGCGGCGAGTCCAGATGGGGTGCCAGTTCGGCGGCCGCCCCGCCCGAAAGCAGGCACAGAGTTTTATCACCCAGAGGTGCGCGCATGCGCCCGATGGCGCCCAGCGTGGCGTGGATCGCGCCGCTGACGATGGCGTCGTCGGTGTTGGTCGGCAGCGGCCGGAAATGGCCGGCGGCATGGGGCAGGCCGGCGGTGTTGTGCGCCAGCGCTGCGCGCATGAGCGACAGCCCGGGCAGGATCAGGCCACCGCGAAACAGCCCGGTGTCATCCAGCGCGTCGATGGTGGTCGCGGTCCCGGCCATCACCACCACGCAGGCGCCGGTGTGCATTGCGCGGGCGCCGATCAGCGCCGCCCAGCGGTCGGCGCCGAGTTGCTGCGGCGTGTCGTAACCGTTGCGGACCCCGCAAGCGGCGGCCGTGCCGGTGAGCCAGTCCAGCGGAAGGGCGAGAATTGCGGCCAGCGCCTCGATGCGCCGGCGCACCGCTGCACCGGCCACGTTGCAGGCGACGATGCGCGTCGGCCGTACCGGCAGGCCAGAGATCAATTCATCTAGGGCATCATGGTTCAGCGCGCCCTGCCCGCGCCAGCCGCTGCC
>CAZYTN010000537.1:0-1521 GCA_964650115.1 uncultured Sulfuritalea sp. | reverse complement strand
CTGGCGTTCCTTGTGCTGGTGGGAATCGTCGGCGTAGCCCTGATGCCGCGCCTGACGAGCCAGTTGACCCAGTGGCAGGATACGGTGGATCGCTATGTGCAGGGCGGCACACAACTTCTCGATGCCTCATTGCGCTCGCTCGAAAGACACTGGCCGCCGCTGGCCCGCGCCCGACTTGCCGATACCGTCGCCGCGCGTCTTGCGCAGGGCACGGGAAGCATCGCCGACCACCTGGAACCGGTGGCGCTGGGCATCATGGCCTGGACGCCATCGCTCCTGCTGGCGCCCTTCCTGGCCTTCTTCTTCCTGCGCGACGGCCGTCGCTTCAAGCGTTTTCTGGGCGCCGCGGTACCCAATGCGTTTTTCGAGAAGACCCTGTATCTGCTGCATGAAATCGACCGCACGGCACGCGCCTATTTCCAGGGCCTGATCAACCTGACCATTCTCGATGCCGTGACCCTGGCCGCCGGACTCTGGCTGCTGGGCATCCCCGGGCCGCTGGCGCTGGGGCTGATCTGCGCGGTGCTGGCCTGGGTGCCCTATGTCGGCTCGATTCTCGGCGGCCTGCTGGTGGTGCTGGTGGCAGCCACGGACTTTCCGTCCGATCCGGCCATGGCCTACTGGGCGATCGGCCTCTTCGGCGTGGTACGCCTGCTCGACGATTTCCTGTACATGCCGATGACCATAGGCAAGAGCCTCGAACTGCATCCGCTGATCACGGTGCTGATGATTTTCGCCGGCGGCGCCGTGGCCGGCGTCCCGGGCCTGATGCTGGTGCTGCCGGTGCTGGGAGTGGCCATGGTGATCGGCGAAACCATCGGCCTCATCGTCACCGATCCGCGCCTGATGGCCCGACACCGTCACGCCCGGGCGCTGCGCCGCGAACACGCGAGCGCCGACCTGTAGGCATTTCGCCTCAGGCCGCGGGCGGATCGTTGCGGTTGCGCATGTGATAGGCCAGGTCGTTGAGCGCCTTGTCGAGGCCGGCGCGCAGGGCCTCGTCGTCGATTACTTCGGCCATGGCCGTGCGCATGCACAGCATCCACTGTTCGGCTTCCTCGCTGGCGATGGCAAACGGCAGATGCCGTGCGCGCAGCCGCGGGTGGCCGTGTTTCTCGACGTACAGTTGCGGCCCGCCGAGCCAGCCGCAAAGGAACATGAAAAGCTTTTCCTCGGCGCCGAACAGGTCGGCCTGATGCAGCTTGCGGATGGCATAGGCCTCGGGCAGGGTGTCCATCAGTTCATAGAAGCGTTTGACCAGGCGGCGCACGGCGGGTTCGCCGCCGATGCGCGCGAATGGAGTCGTTGCGGCAGGCTGGTTCATGGCGCGTCAGCGCCTTGCGCGTCGAGAGGGCGCAGCACCAGGCGCGCAATCAGGCCGCCGCCGTCGCGCGGCAGCAGCTCCAGACGGCCGTTGTGGGAACGCGCAATGCGCTCGACGATGGCCAGTCCCAGGCCGGCGCCTGCGGTGTTGCTGCGCGCCGCTTCGAGCCGGGCGAAGGGACGCTTGATGCGTTCGAC
>CAZYTN010000536.1:0-1522 GCA_964650115.1 uncultured Sulfuritalea sp. | reverse complement strand
GCCTGGTAGATTTCGCCGCCGGGGATGTTCTGCGGTACGCCGCCGATGGCCGACAGTACCTTGCCGCCGAAGCCGCCGATGCGCATCTTGAGGCCCTTGATGTCGGCCACGCTCTTGATTTCCTTGCGGTACCAGCCGCCCATCTGGGCGCCGGTGTTGCCCATCGGGAAATTGACGATGTTGTAGTTCTTGTAGAACTCGCGCAGCAGCTTCATGCCGTTGCCTTCGTACATCCAGGCCGTCATCTGGCGCGAGTTCATACCGAAGGGAATCGCGCAGTCGATGGCGAAGGTGTCGTCCTTGCCGAAGAAGTAATACGGGGCGGTGTGGGCGCATTCCACGGTGCCCTGCTGTACGCCATCCACTACGCCAAAGGGAGGCATCAGTTCGCCGCCGGCATGGACCGAGATGGTGAACTTGCCGCCGGTCGCCTCGGAAACGGTCTTCGAGAAGACGTCGGCCGCGCCGAAAATGGTGTCGAGCGCCTTGGGGAAGCTCGATGCCAGGCGCCAGCGGATGGCCGGAGCCTGCGCGTGCACCGCCGGCGCAACACCGGCTGCCAGGATGCCGGCGATACCGGCGTTTTGCAGAAACTTGCGACGTTCCATGTATGAATCTCCTCGATGTTGTTTAACCAAAACGGCGGTGCCGGACTGGCATGTCGCCGGATACTACACTGCAAATGCGGTTACTTGCCCTTCCCGATCGCCTGCTGCAAGGCCTTGGCGGCGTCGTCGGCAGTGTCTTCTTCCTTGCCATCCGCCTTGTTCTGGGCTGCCTGGTTCTTGTCCTGCTGATCGGCCGCCGACTCCAGGCTTGCGGGCGCTTCGAGCTGGATGGTGTTCGCGTCGGTTTTTGGCGGCTCGACGCTGCCGGTGACCAACTGCGGGAAGGCGATGATGATGCCGACCATGATGACCTGGATGATGACGAAGGGCACCGCGCCCCAGTAGATCTGGGTGGTGGTGACCGGCGGGATGGTCTTCTTGGTCAGGCGGTCGATGTATTCGTTGTGCGGCGCCACGCTGCGCAGGTAGAACAGCGCGAAGCCGAAGGGCGGGTGCATGAAGGAGGTCTGCATGTTCACCGCCATCAGCACGCCGAACCACACCAGATCGATGCCCAGCTTGTCCGCCACCGGCCCCAGCAGCGGGATGACGATGAAGGCCAGTTCGAAGAAATCGAGGAAGAAGGCGAGGAAGAAGACCAGCAGGTTCACCACGATGAGGAAGCCGATCTGGCCGCCTGGCAGGCCGGTGAGCAGGTGCTCGACCCACACCGAGCCGTCGACGGCCTGGAAGGTCAGGCTGAACACCGTGGCGCCGAGCAGGATGAAGACGACGAAGCAAGACAGCTTCATGGTCGCGTCCATCGCCTGCTTCATCAGGCCCAGGCTCAGGCGGCGACGCGACATGGCCATGATCAGCGCGCCCGTGGCACCCATGGCGCCGCCCTCGGTGGGTGTCGCGATGCCGAGGAAGATGGTGCCGAGCACGAGGAAGATCAGCGCCAGCGGCGGGAT
>CAZYTN010000535.1:0-1526 GCA_964650115.1 uncultured Sulfuritalea sp. | reverse complement strand
ACCGCCAGCTTGACCTTGAGCACGCCGGCATTGACGTGGGAGAGCCATTCCGGCTGGTCCGGGTGGCCTTCGAGGTCGAGGCGCGAGACGAAGGTTTCGTAACCGCCGATGATGACCATGATCAGCAGGTTGGCGATCATCACCACGTCGATCAGGCCCAGCACGATCAGCATAACCTCGTTCTCGCTGAGGCTGCCGGCCTTGGTCACCAGGATCGCCAGTTCGTGCATGAACTGGTACACATAGACGCCCTGGGCGATGATCAGACCGAGGTAGAGCGGCGCCTGCAGCCAGCGGCTCCAGAAGATGAAAAACTCCATTGGCTTGATGATTTTGTTCATGGCGGGCAGGCGGCAGTGGTGCGGGGCAGCAATTTTACCCCAGGAGGGTGCAGGGGTGCCTTGCGGCAGCGTAAGTCATATGTAAGACTCTTTTACTTTAATGCGCAAGCTCTTAGAATGCGCGATCCCGGTAGGTAAGCAGACCGGTCGGCGGCAGTGCTTGCTTCCATCAGCTTTCACGAACTATCCGTCCGGCGGCAGCTAGGGCCGGCTTGGCGGAACTCATTTTCAACCGGATGTCGTCCGGTTACATGCGAGAGGAGAGGTGTCAATGTCCAGCATCGAATCAAATGTCACTGAAAGTCGTGTATTCCCCCCGTCGGACGCAGTGGTCAAGAAGGCCACGATCTCAGGGATGGCGGCCTACGAGGCGCTGTGCAAGGAAGCCGACCAGGATTACGCCGGTTACTGGGCGCGTCTGGCCCGCGAACATGTGACCTGGAAGCAGCCCTTCACCAAGTCGCTGGACGACTCCAATGCCCCCTTTTTCCAGTGGTTCGCCGACGGCAAGCTGAACGTCTCCTACAACTGCCTCGATCGCAACATCGAGGCCGGCCTCGGCGACAAGGTCGCGATCATTTTCGAAGCCGACGGCGGCCAGGTCACCAAGGTCACCTACAAGGAACTGCTGTCCCGCGTTGCCCATTTTGCCAATGCACTGAAGGCGCATGACATCAAGAAGGGCGATCGCGTCCTGATCTACATGCCGATGTCGATCGAAGGCGTGGTGGCGATGCAGGCCTGCGCCCGTATCGGCGCCATCCACTCGGTGGTGTTCGGCGGCTTCTCGGCCAAGAGCGTGCAGGAACGCATCCAGGATGCCGGCGCAGTGGCGGTCATCACCTCCGACGAACAGTGCCGCGGCGGCAAGAACATCCCGCTGAAGCCGGCGGTCGACGACGGCATCGCCATGGGCGGCTGCGAGTCGATCAAGACCGTGATCGTTTTCAAGCGCACCGGCGGCCCCTGCAACATGGTGGCCGGCCGTGACGTCTGGTGGGACGACGCCGTCGCCGGCCAGTCCGACGTTTGCGAGCCGGAGTGGGTCGGCGCCGAGCATCCGCTGTTCCTGCTCTACACCTCGGGTTCCACCGGCAAGCCGAAGGGTGTCCAGCATTGTTCCGGCGGCTACCTGCTGCACGCCATCCTGACCATGAAGTGGACCTTCGACATCAAGCCCGACGA
>CAZYTN010000534.1:0-1527 GCA_964650115.1 uncultured Sulfuritalea sp. | reverse complement strand
TGCGCAGGTGCTCGGGCACGCCGCGGCTCTTGTCCTTCGCCACAAACGCGCGGGCGGCATTATAGGCGACGTAGGCGGCGTTCGACTTGGGCGCCACGGCCAGGTAGAGCACGGCATTGGCCAGCGCCAGTTCGCCTTCCGGGCTGCCCAGGCGCTCGTAGGTGGCGCAGGCATTCAGCGCGATCTCCCAGGCGCGCGGATCGGCCAGGCCGACGTCCTCGATCGCCATGCGCACGATGCGCCGCCCCATGTAGAGCGGATCGGCGCCGCCGTCGAGCATGCGCACCAGCCAGTACAGCGCGGCATCCGGACTGGAGCCGCGCACGGCCTTGTGCAACGCCGAGATCTGGTCGTAGAAGGCATCGCCACCCTTGTCGAAACGCCGCAGGTCGACGGCCAGGGTCTGTTCCAGAAAGTCGGCGCTGACGACACGGCGCTCATTTGCAAAACCCGCCGTCGCCGCGGCCGTGCGTATCTGCTCCAGCACGTTGAGCAGGCGCCGCGCGTCGCCGTCGGCATAGCCGATCAGGCGGTCGCGCGCCTCGGATTCGAAATCGAGCTGATCAAGCGCCTTCGCGCGGTCGAACAACTCGCCCAGTTCGTTCTCGTCGAGGCTTTTCAGCACATACACGGAAGCACGCGAGAGCAAGGCGGAATTGACTTCGAAGGAAGGATTCTCGGTGGTGGCGCCGATGAAAGTCACGGTGCCCTTCTCGACATAGGGCAGGAAGGCATCCTGCTGCGCCTTGTTGAAGCGATGCACTTCATCGACGAACAGGATGGTGCGGCGGCCCTGCTGCGCCATGACTTCGGCCTGCTGCATCGCCTCGCGGATGTCCTTGACGCCCGAGAACACGGCCGACAGGGCGACGAACTCGGCATCGAAGCTGTCCGCCATCAGGCGCGCCAGCGTGGTCTTGCCGACACCCGGCGGACCCCAGAGGATCATCGAATGCGGTGTGCCGGAAGCAAACGCCAGGCGCAGCGGCTTGCCCTCGCCCAGCAGATGACGCTGGCCGATCACCTCGTCCAGCGTGCGCGGCCGCATCTGCTCCGCCAGTGGAGCATGTGCGACCGACGCCGGAAACAGCTCAGTCGCCGACAACATCGGCCCCGGCGGGTGCGACAAAACGAAACAGGCTCGCGGGCAACGATGGGTTCGCCTCGAATTGGGTGAAGCGCAGCAGCGTCACCTGGCCGAAGCTGTCGTGGATTTCCATACTCACCGGCCGGTTGGCGGCGAAGCCGATCTTGACCCGCTCGAAACTGGCGTCGCCGCCCCTGGGCGTTGCCTCGACGAACTCGATGCCGTCCGCGGCCGCGCCTTCCTTGAGCATGAAGTGCTTGTCCAGGTCCTGTCCGGCCAGGAGTGCCGCCGGACTGGCGCCGAAGGCCGTGCCAAGTTTTTTCACGGCGACCTGATTGAGGTCTGGATCGTAGCTCCAGAGTTTGTTGCCGTCGCTGACCAACAGCTGCTTGTAAGGCGACTCGTAGGACCAGCGAAACTTGCCGGGCCGCTGCAGGGCG
>CAZYTN010000533.1:0-1530 GCA_964650115.1 uncultured Sulfuritalea sp. | reverse complement strand
GATCGTCTGCATCACCGGCCAGGTACCGACCCATCTGATCGGCAACGATGCGTTCCAGGAATGCGACACCGTCGGCATCACGCGGCCGTGCACTAAGTACAATTACCTGGTCAAACGCATCGAGGATCTGCCGCGCGTGCTGCACGAGGCGTTCCACATCGCGGCCAGCGGCCGGCCGGGTCCGGTGGTGGTCGACGTGCCGAAGGACATCCAGTTCGCCAAGGGCGTCTATTCCAAGCCGAAGGATTTCGCGCACACCGGCTACAAGCCCAAGGTCAAAGGCGACCTGGGGAAAATCAAGCAGGCGGTGGAGCTGATGGCGCATGCCAAGCGCCCGCTGTTCTACACCGGCGGCGGCGTGGTCAATTCCGGCAAGGCGGCGAGCGACCTGTTGCGCGAGCTGGTCAAGCTCACCGGCTTTCCGATCACCTCGACGCTGATGGGGCTGGGCGCGTTTCCGGCCGCCGATCCGCAATGGATGGGCATGCTCGGCATGCACGGCACGCTGGAAGCCAACATGGCGATGCACGATTGCGACGTGATGATCTGCATCGGCGCGCGCTTCGACGACCGCATCACCGGGCGGCTCGACGCCTTCTCGCCCGGCTCGAAGAAGATCCACGTCGATATCGATCCGTCCTCGATCAACAAGAACGTCAAGGTCGACATTCCGATCGTCGGCGACTGCGCGCATGTGCTGGAAGACATGGTGCGGCTGTGGCGCACCGGCGCCATCCATCCCGACAAGAAGACGCTGGGCGAGTGGTGGAAGCAGATCGACAAGTGGCGCGGCCGCAAGTCGCTGGCCTACCGGCATTCCAGCGCGGTGATCAAGCCGCAATATGCCATCGAGCGGCTATACGCGGCGACCAAGGATCGCGACACCTACATCACCACCGAGGTCGGTCCGCACCAGATGTGGGCGGCCCAGCTCTACGGCTTCCAGGAGCCCAACCGCTGGATGACCTCCGGCGGGCTCGGCACCATGGGCTACGGCCTGCCGGCCTCGGTCGGCGTGCAGCTGGCGCATCCGAAATCGCTGGTCATCGACATCGCCGGCGAAGCCTCGGTGCTGATGACCATGCAGGAGATGACGACGGCGGTGCAGTACCGGCTGCCGATCAAGATCTTCATCCTCAACAACCAGTACATGGGCATGGTGCGGCAGTGGCAGGAACTGCTGCACGGCGGGCGCTATTCGGAGAGCTATTCCGATTCGCTGCCGGATTTCGTCAAGCTGGCCGAGGCCTATCACGCGCACGGCATCCGCTGCAGCAAGCCGGGCGATCTCGACCGCGCCATCAAGGAAATGATCGACGTCGACAAGCCGGTGTTGTTCGACTGCGTGGTCGATCCGAAGGAGAACTGCTTCCCGATGATCCCGTCGGGGCGCGCGCATAATGAAATGATTCTCGGCGACGCGGCGGAGAGCCTGGAAGACGCGATCACCGAGGAAGGCAAGATGATGGTTTAATTCTCTGTCATGCGCGGGCTTGACCCGCGCATCCCGCTTAGGGACGCAGTGTCTTC
>CAZYTN010000532.1:0-1542 GCA_964650115.1 uncultured Sulfuritalea sp. | reverse complement strand
CCGACATGAAAACCCTCTTTGTTACCGGCGGCGCCGGCTTCATCGGCTCGGCACTGATTCGCCTGCTGATCGCCGAAAGCGATTGGCGCATTGTCAATATCGACAAGCTGACATACGCCGGCAATCTGGAATCCCTGGCCGACCTGGCCGACCATCCACGCCATGTCTTCAGCCGCACCGACATCTGCGACCGGGCTGCGCTGGACAGCCTGTTCGTCGATTATCACCCCTGCGGCGTCATCCATCTGGCGGCCGAATCTCATGTCGACCGCTCGATCCACGGCCCCGGCGACTTCATCGAAACCAATATCGGCGGCACCTACACACTGCTCGAGGCGGCGCGCGCCTGGTGGTCGCTGCTCGAACCGGATGCCAGGGCGGGATTCCGCTTCCACCACGTCTCGACCGATGAAGTGTTCGGCTCGCTGGGCGAAAGCGGCCTGTTCGTCGAATCCAGCCCCTACCAGCCGAATTCGCCCTACTCGGCGTCGAAGGCCGCTTCCGACCACCTGGTGCGCGCCTGGCACCATACCTACGGCCTGCCGACCGTGATCACCAACTGCTCCAACAACTACGGCCCCTGCCAGTTCCCGGAAAAGCTGATCCCGCTGATGATCCACAACGCGGTGTCGGACAAGCCGCTGCCGATCTACGGCAAGGGCGACAACGTGCGCGACTGGCTCTATGTCGATGACCACGCCCGCGCCCTGCGCCTGGTGTTCGAGCGCGGCCTCGCCGGCGAAACCTACAACATCGGCGGCCACAACGAAAAGACCAACCTCGAGGTGGTCGACACCCTGTGTGCCCTGCTCGACGAACTGAAGCCGCGCCATGACGGCCGCCGCTACCGCGAGCAGAAGATTTCGGTGGCCGACCGGCCCGGCCATGACAAACGCTACGCCATCGACGCCGGCAGGATCGAGCGCGAACTGGGCTGGACGCCGCAGGAAAGCTTCGAGACCGGCATGAGGAAGACCGTGCAGTGGTACCTGGACCACGGCGACTGGGTCGCCCATGTCGTCTCCGGCGAATACCGGCAATGGATGGATCGCAATTACGGAGACCGCAAATGACCCGCATTCCCCAGACTACCCGCGGCATCATCCTCGCCGGCGGCTCCGGCACCCGGCTGCACCCGGTCACGCTGGCGGTGTCCAAGCAACTGCTGCCGATCTACGACAAGCCGATGATCTACTACCCGCTGACCACGCTGATGCTGGCCGGCATTCGCGAGATACTGCTGATTTCGACGCCGCTCGACACGCCGCGCTTCGAACAGCTGCTCGGCGACGGCTCGCAATGGGGCTTGGCCATCAAGTACGCGGTGCAGCCCAGCCCGGATGGCCTGGCGCAGGCATTCATCATCGGCCGCGATTTCATCGCCGACCATCCTTCGGCGCTGGTGCTGGGCGACAACCTGTTCTATGGTCACGACTTTGCAACCCAGTTGCAGCGTGCCGCCGGGTCCGAGTCAAAAGTCGGCGCTGGCGCCACGGTGTTCGCCTATGCGGTGAGCGACCCCGAGCGCTACGGCGTGGTGGA
>CAZYTN010000531.1:0-1547 GCA_964650115.1 uncultured Sulfuritalea sp. | reverse complement strand
TCCGGAGGCGATCGCCCTGACGGCGGCGCCACCAGGCAAGGAGCTTGCGCATCATATCCGGCGCCGGATGTTGCTGCAGATGCCGGCCGAGAACAGCTTGGCCAGGGGCTGCAGCAGGCAGGGTGCAATTGGAAACGTGGCTTTCATGAACGTGGGATTATGTCCCAGCGCGCCAGCGGCTGGGACGGTATCCCAGCGATATGTCCCAGCGCACATGCGCCTGGGTCGGTATCCCGGCGATATGTTCCCGTCGGCCTGCGGCAGGGAGCGTATCCACCCGGTTTGCAGCGCATGGGATAATCCGGGCATGGTCTCCGTGGTGCATTCCCTGCAAGAGTCGAATGGCGAAGCCGCCGCGCTGTCCCAATTGTGCCTGGGTCTGCCCGACGCCGCGACGGCACGCGCGGTCGCGGCGCTGACGCTGGCGCGCGAGGCCTACGGCGAAAAGCTGCTCGGCACCGGCGAACCCATCCTGCAGCACGCCCTGGGCATGGCCCTGATCGTGGCCTCGCTCGACCTCGATGCCGATGCGCGCATCGCCGCCTTGCTGTTTGCCGCCAGCGATCATGTCGAGGATTGCGGCGAACGCCTGAAAGTCGGCTTCGGCGACACGGTGGCCGGGCTGGTGGCGGGGCTGCACCGGCTGGGCAGCCTGCGTCCGCTGACGCGTGCCGCGGCGGGCGGCGCCGGAGCGCGTGAAGGCGTGGCCGAGGTCAAGGCACAGACCGAGATCCTGCGCAAGATGCTGCTGGCGATGGTCGATGACATCCGCGTCGTTCTGCTGCGCCTGGCGAGCCGCGTGCAGACCCTGCGCTTCCTCAACAACCGGCCGGGCGTCGTGCGCGAGGAAATGGCGAAGGAAAGCCAGTTGATCTATGCGCCGCTGGCCAATCGCCTGGGCATCTGGCACGTGAAGTGGGAGCTCGAGGACCTCTCCTTTCGCTACCTGGAAGCGGAAACCTACAAGCGCATCGCGACGATGCTCGATGAAAAGCGTTCGGAGCGCGAAGGCTTCATCGCCGCCGCGGTGGCGCGGCTGCAGTCGGAGATGGCCGCCGTCGGCGTGCGCGCCGAGGTCTATGGCCGGCCGAAGCACATCTTCAGCATCTGGAACAAGATGCGCGGCAAGGACATCGACTTCAGCGAAGTCTATGACGTGCGTGCGCTGCGCATCATCGTCGATGACATCAAGGACTGCTACACGGCGCTGGGCATCGTGCATCACCTGTGGCAGCCGATCCACGGCGAATTCGACGACTACATATCGCACCCCAAGGGCAATTTCTATCGTTCGCTGCATACCGCCGTCGAAGACGAGGACGGCCGTTCGCTGGAGGTGCAGATCCGCACCCGCGAAATGCACGAACATGCCGAGCTGGGCGTGGCGGCCCACTGGCGCTACAAGGAAGCGGGAAGTTCGGCGAAGGCCGGCGGCGCCTATGACGACAAGATTTCCTGGCTGCGGCAGCTGCTGTCGTGGCGCGATGAAATCGCCGATTCCGCCGAATGGGTGCAGCAGTTCAAGCGCGCCGCGCTGGATGACACGA
>CAZYTN010000530.1:0-1554 GCA_964650115.1 uncultured Sulfuritalea sp. | reverse complement strand
ATCGACAACATCTATGTCGATGTCGACGCGGCCGAACTGCCGATCATGGACGGCTCGGCCGCTCCCTTCGTGTTTCTGCTGCAGTCGGCCGGCATCGAGGAACAGAACGCAGCGAAGAAATTCATCCGCGTGATCAAGGCCGTGGAAGTGAAAGAGGGCGACAAATGGGCAAAGCTGTCGCCCTACGACGGCTTCAGTCTCGACTTCTCGATTATTTTCAATCACCCGGCGGTAGATCGCGCCGGCTCGCGCGCCCGCATTGATTTTGCCGATCAATCCTACTTGCGTGAAGTGGCGCGGGCGCGGACCTTCGGCTTCATGCAGGATGTGGAAACCCTGCGCGATCAGGGCCTGGCATTGGGCGGCAGTCTGGACAACGCCATCGTGATGGACGAATACCGGGTTTTGAACAGCGACGGCCTGCGTTACGCCGACGAATTCGTCAAGCACAAGATTCTCGATGCCATCGGCGATCTCTACCTCGCTGGCCACCCCCTGCTCGGGGCCTTTTCGGCCCACAAGTCGGGCCATGCGCTGAACAACCAGCTGCTGCGCGCGCTACTTGCCGACGCATCTGCCTGGGAACTGGCCAGTTTCCAGCGCGCCGAGGAAGCGCCGGACGCCATCGTCCGGCTGTACCCGCAACTGGTGTAGGGATTCTTCATGCTGCTGCTCAGGGTCGTCGGCATACTCACGGCGATCATTATTGGCAGCGGCCTTGTCGCCTGGTTGTTTACCCGTGACCGGCGCTATCTTGTTCTGTCAGTCCGCGTTGCCAAGGCCGCGCTTGTTTTCGTGCTGCTTGTCCTGGTGCTGATGGCCGCCGAGCGTCTGATCATTCTTTGACACTGCGCAACAGGCGCTCGAGCGCACCCTTGAGGAGTGACTCCTGAGGCAGGTCGTGTGCCAGCGCAGTAAGTCCTTGCTTCTGTTTATAACCTGGCAGAGCGGGTCTTTGGTGCGGCAACAGTGGAGGGGAAGGGTTTCGGGCTTGCACTCGAACCTCGATTTGAGTAACCTTCACCTCCTTGTTCGATAAATCGTTGGCGAGACTCGGTCCGAATTGACGGATTTTTGCCGCGACCGCGCCGTTTTCGGCGTGGATAAGAAGTTTCCCCAGACGGAAGTTGGCTACCCGGGCATGAGGCCTTAGCGCCGCCGGCAGCGCAGCTTCCAAACGACGCTGGAATTGGAGCAGACGTTGGGCGTGGTTTGCTATCCGCGCCATGCTGTCGCTGGAGGCAAGATGTTCCTGGAGGCTGCGCGATGTCATCGAAAATGAAGTTTCAGTACTGGCTGATCGTCATGCCGACACTGAAACGAACCTGAGGGGAGGGAAGGGATGCATATTATTCTCGTCTCTGACCGGCTGGCAACCGCAAGAAGCATTACCCTGACCTGGGGTCATGCAATTCTTTTCGCCGGAGCCATGTTTGGCTCGATCCTTGTGCTGTCATCGCTGTTTTCCTATGTCACCGTCCGCCATGCTGCGGAAATCCGCCTGCCATTCCTGCAGGACATGCTGCGCGTGATGAATGCCGAGGAAACCCAGCG
>CAZYTN010000529.1:0-1556 GCA_964650115.1 uncultured Sulfuritalea sp. | reverse complement strand
GAACTGGCCGAGACTGCTGCCGGAAGGCAATGAATATAGCCGCGTCGTGTTTCCGGCCGAATTCCTCGCCGGCCAGGAAGCGCTAGTCTACACCCCCGGCTCGCCGCTGCGGCCCGACGTCAAAGGTCCGGGCTACTGGGTGTTCGCGCCAGCGCAGCTTGCCGGCGGCAGCATCGTGCTGGTCAACCGCGGCTTCGTGCCGCTCGACCGCAAGAATGCCGCCACGCGCGCGGGCGCCGCGATCGGCGGCATCGTCGAGATCGTCGGCGTGATGCGCTGGCCGGAAACGCGCGGGCTGTTCACGCCCGCCGACGACGTCGCCAACAATGTCTGGTACCTGCGCGATCCCAAGGCCATCGCCGCCGCCAAGAAATGGGCAACGGCAGCCCCGTTCTATATCGACCAGGAAGCGCCGGTGCCCGACGGCGGCTGGCCCAAGCCGGGCAAGCTCGCCGTCGCGCTGTCCGACAATCACCTACAATACGCCATCACCTGGTTTGGCCTCGCGCTCGCCTTGGCCGGCGTCTATGTGGTGTGGCTCGCCGGGCGTCTGCGGCGGCGCAGGCTTAAATTTCCTGGCGCATGATCTTTTCCGACCTTCCTTCGCCCGCCGAAGCGGGCTTCGCGAAGGCGGGAAACCGGTTCCCATCCTCGATCGGGTCGAGGACATGCTTTTCGGGATCATGCGCGTGAGCGTTTTCTTGTGAAAGCGGCCTGCGGCTGCTACTGTGCCTTGAAATTACGGCCATGCCGGAACCATAAAGCCAAGTCAACTCAATGCGTTACGTCTCAACCCGGGGCGAAGCCCCGCAGCTTAATTTTGTCGAGGTCATGCTCGCGGGCCTTGCTCGCGATGGCGGTCTCTATGTTCCAGAAAACTGGCCGCGCCTCGACGCCGCGACCATCGCGGGCTTTGCCGGCCGGCCTTACGCCGAGGTCGCGGTCGAGGTGATCCGGCCGTTCGTCGGCGACAGCATCGCGCAGGCCGACCTCGCGCGCATGGCGCAGGAGGCCTACGGCACCTTCCGCCATCCGGCCACCGCGCCGCTGGTGCAGCTCGGTTCGAACCTGTTCGTGCTGGAGCTGTTCCATGGGCCGACGCTCGCCTTCAAGGACCTGGCGATGCAACTGGTGGCGCGGCTGATGGATCACGTGCTGCTCAAGCGCTCCAAGCGCATCACCATCGTGGTGGCGACCTCGGGCGACACCGGCGGCGCCGCCGTCGAAGCGTTCCGCGGCCGCGCCCAAGTCGACGTTGTGGTGCTGTTCCCGCACGGCCGCATCTCCGAGGTGCAGCGGCGGATGATGACGACGGCGACCGATTCGAACGTGCATGCGCTGGCGATCGAGGGCACCTTCGACGACTGCCAGGCACTGGTGAAGGCGATGTTCAATCATCATGCCTTCCGCGACCGCGTGCGGCTGTCCGGCGTCAATTCCATCAACTGGGCGCGCATCGTCGCGCAGACCGTTTATTATTTCACGGCGGCGGTCGCGCTTGGGAGCCCGCACCGCAAGGTCGCCTTCACGGTGCCGACCGGGAATTTCGGCGACGT
>CAZYTN010000528.1:0-1558 GCA_964650115.1 uncultured Sulfuritalea sp. | reverse complement strand
TCCTGCCACTTGCGGTCGCGGCGCACGATGTCCAGCAACTGCTCCAGCGCGGGTCTGTAATCCTGCGCCAGGGCCAGCGCCTGCGCCAGTTGCAGGCGGGCATCCAGGTCGCCGGGATTGGCGGCGATGCGTGCCACGAGCGCCGCCGGGTCGGCGCCGCCGCCGGCCGCTACCAGCTTCAGCCGTGCCTGCAATGCGGCAACGCGGGCCGTGTCGTGCACCTTATGCTCCAGCGCATCGAGCATGGCCTGCGCCGCGTCGATCTGGCCCATGTCGATATGGATTTCGGCGAGGTCAAGCTGCACGGTCTCGTTGGCCGGATCGAGTTCGCGCGCATCGGCCAGCAGCGATGCGGCGACCTCCTTGTCGCCGCGCGCCCGCGCTTCCTGCGCGGCGACCCGCAGCGGTTCGGCGGGGGAGGGCAGCAGGCCGTCGATGAAGGTGCGGATTTGCGCTTCGGACAGAACGCCGGTGAATTCATCGACCAGTTCGCCGTTGACGAAGGCCTTGACGCTGGGGATGCTGCGCACGCCGTAGTGCGCGGCGAGCTCCTGATCCCGGTCCGAGTTCAGCTTGGCGAGGACGAAGCGCCCGCCATACTCGGCGGCGAGCTTTTCCAGTATGGGTTTGAGCACGCGGCAGGGCGCGCACCACTCGGCCCAGAAGTCGACCAGCACCGGGGCGCGGCGCGAGGCAGCGATGACTTTTTGCTGAAAATCGGCCGTGCCGACGTCGAACGAGAAAGGATTCATGAGCGATGGACGTTCCGCAATGTGTTGTTTGTATCCAGTTTCTCAGGCCCTGCCGTCGAATGCAATCCGGCGCCAGGGTCGGCGGCGGGGTGAGGGTATAATTCCGCGCCTTGCCCCGTCACCCTGCCTCTCACCCGCCCCGATCCGTCCATCATGGCTGAATTCCTTGCCCTGCGGGGCTCTGCTGCGTTTTCGGCGCCCCGTCTGGCGCGTCTGCAAAAGTCCGTCGGCGAAGATATTGCGGGGCTGAATCTGGTCGCCGAACACTGGTATTTCGTCGAACTCGAGGCGGCGCTGAATGCGGATGAAATGGCCCGGCTGAAGGATTTGCTGGGCATTCCGGCGACGCTGCCGGCGCCGCCCGAGGGAGAGTTGCTGCTGGTCACGCCGCGCCTCGGCACGATTTCGCCCTGGAGCTCGAAGGCCACCGACATCGCCAGGAATTGCGGCTTCACCGCGGTGAAGCGCATCGAGCGCGGCACGGCCTTTCATGTGCTTGGCAAGGTTACGCAAGAGTCGGCGCTGGCGACACGCCTCCACGACCGCATGACCGAGTCGGTGCTCGATTCCGTCGATGCGGCGCGGAGCCTGTTCCATCATGTCGCACCGCAGCCGCTGACCACGGTCGACCTGCTTGGCGGCGGACGCGCGGCGCTGGTCGTCGCCAATGCCGAGCTGGGCCTGGCCTTGTCCGACGACGAGATCGATTACCTGGCGGACAACTTCGCCAGGCTCGGGCGCAATCCCACCGACGTCGAACTGATGATGTTCGCCCAGGCCAATTCCGAACATTGCCGGCACAAGAT
>CAZYTN010000527.1:0-1559 GCA_964650115.1 uncultured Sulfuritalea sp. | reverse complement strand
TCCAGCATTTCGGCGATGGTCTGCAGGATCAGGAGCTTTTTTTCACCAACCTTGGCGGCGCGGGCTTCATTCATGGCGATTTTTCCACATAGTCACTTTGACTTGATCAAGGTACCGACGCCCTCATCGGTCAGGATTTCCAGCAGCAGCGCATGTTCGACGCGGCCATCGATGATGTGCACGTTCTTCACGCCGCCCCTCGCTGCATCCAGGGCCGCGCCGATCTTCGGCAGCATGCCCCCGGAAAGCGTGCCATCGGCCACCATGTCGTCGATCTGCCGGGGAGTGATGCCGGTCAGCAGCGTGCCGGCCTGGTCCAGCACGCCGGGCGTGTTGGTCAGCATTACCAGTTTGTCCGCCTTCAGCACTTCGGCAATCTTGCCGGCGACGACGTCGGCATTGATGTTGTAGGTTTCTCCTTCGCTGCCGACGCCTATCGGCGCGATGACCGGGATGAAGGCGCCGGTATCGAGCAGGGCGATCAGGCTGGGATCGATGGACACGATGTCGCCGACCTGGCCGATGTCGATCAGGTCGCCCGGTGCATCCTTGTTCTCCATCATCAGTTTTTTTGCGCGAATGAAGTTGCCGTCCTTGCCTGTCAGACCCACGGCTTTGCCGCCATGCTGGTTGATCAGGTTCACGATTTCCTTGTTGACCTGGCCGCCGAGCACCATTTCGACCAGGTCCATGGTCTCGGCATCGGTGACGCGCATGCCCTGGACGAACTCGCCCTTCTTGCCGACGCGCGCCAGCAGGTTCTCGATCTGCGGCCCGCCGCCATGCACCACCACCGGGTTCATGCCGACGAGCTTGAGCAGCACCACATCTCGGGCGAAACACTGCTTGAGGTGTTCGTCGGTCATGGCGTTGCCGCCGTACTTGACGACGATGGTCTTGCCGTGAAAGCGCTTGATGTAGGGCAGGGCCTCGGCCAGAACGCCGGCCTTGGCAGCGGGAGCGAGCTTTTCAGTCATGGGTATGGACGAGTGCAAGTGGTAACTCCGCCAATTCTACCGGCAGTGAAGCAGTCTGCAAGGGATACCGTCTCCGCCGCCAGCGCCGACTTAAAGCCCGGCAGCCCACCGCTATTGCAGCGGGCTGCCACGGTGGCGGGGTAGCTGGAAAAACTTCAGTCGGCGTATCGCCAGCGCCGACTTTCACGCTTACTGGATGGTGATTCTGCGCGCCTGGGTCGCGGCTTTCTTCGGCAGCGTCAACTCAAGCACGCCGTCGGTGTATTTGGCCGTCACCTGCGCCTCGTCAATCTCCTGCGCCAACTGGAAACTGCGTGAAACCTTGCCGAAATAGCGTTCGGTGCGCAACACGCGTTCACCTTCCTTGACGTCCTTTTCCTCACGCCGCTCGGCGCCGATCGAAACGATGGCGCCGTCGATGGCGACGTGAATGTCTTCCTTTTTCACACCCGGAATCTCGGCGTGCACCAGATAGCCGTTTTCCTGTTCCTTGACATCGATATTCACGGAGGGTGCATCAGGCTGCGACCCGTACTCGACCGGACGGACAAAAAAGCCGCGGAACAGGTCATCGAGGGGATC
>CAZYTN010000526.1:0-1560 GCA_964650115.1 uncultured Sulfuritalea sp. | reverse complement strand
GCGATGACGATCTCGCGCTGCGGCTCGAGCAGTTCGACCAGTTCGACGACCGTTTCCATCACCCGATGCGGCGCCTCGTAGAACACCAGCGCCGCATCGACGCCTGCCAGTTCCTGAATCGCCGTCCTGCGGGCGCCGACTTTTGCGGGCAGGAAACCGACGAACAGAAAACGCTGGTCGGCAAGGCCGGCCGCCGACATGGCCGCGATCGCCGCATTCGGCCCCGGCAGGGGGATGACGCGAAAGCCTGCGGCGCGCACCGCCGCCACGGTGCGCTCACCGGGATCGGAAACGCCCGGCGTACCGGCATCCGAGACCAGCGCGATCCGCTTGCCTTCGTCAAGCAGGCGGACCAACTTGTCGGCGGCCTCGTTCTCGTTGTGCTGATGCAGCGCCAGCGTCGGCACCTTGATGCCGTGATGTTCGAGCAGGTGGCGGGCGTGACGGGTGTCCTCGCAGGCCACCAGGTCGACGCCGCGCAGGATTTCCAGCGCGCGCAGGGTGATGTCGCCCAGGTTCCCGATCGGCGTGGCGACGACATACAATGCATTTTCCATGTTGGGGATTGTAGTCCGATGAGTACGAGGCAAGCCAAGGGCGCGGCGGCCGAGCAACTGACTGCCGACTATCTGCAGCGCGCGGGGCTTTCGGTCGTCGAACGCAATTTCCGCGTGCGCGGCGGCGAGATCGACCTGATCTGCCGCGACGGCAAGACCACGGTCTTTGTCGAAGTCCGCCTGCGCAGCCGCAGCGATTTCGGCGGCGCGGCGGCCAGCATCACCGCCGCCAAACAGGCCCGGCTGATCCTCGCCGCGAGGCACTGGCTGCTGCGCCACGGCGAAACTCCCTGCCGCTTCGACTGCATCCTGCTCGACGGCCTCGAATCCAAAAACATCGAATGGCTGCGCGATGCGTTTTCCGCGGAGGATTAAGGTGAAAGACCGAAATTTGGCATCGAGTCAGTCACCGAGCGCAGCGAGCCAATCAGTAGCCTCCCCCGCGAGGGGGAGGACGGGAGGGGGTGGGCCTTCCTGTCCTTGCGCCCTTTCATGGTCTGTGGGTGGTGCTCGTGACCATGCGCATTAAGTTTCTCCTGCAATCAGGAGTCGGCCTCGCCATCAGCCTCGCGGCGCTGGCCGCCGACGTCCGCATCCTGGTGCAAAGCTCGCCGCTGGCGGGCTTTCAGTACCATGCTGGCGAAGCCCTGTGGCAGGAAATGCGCGAAGGCGACCACCTGACACTGGTGCGCGAAGCCGACAACCCCCATGACGGCAACGCGGTGCGCGTCGAGTGGCGCGGGCAAAAACTGGGCTACCTGCCGCGCGCCGAAAACCGCACCGTAGCCGCCGCCATGGACAAGGGCGAAGCAATCGACGCCCGCATCGCCAAACTGCGTCCGCACAGGAACCCCTGGCAGCGAGTGCTGATCGAAGTATTTGTTGTACTCTAGGCGCCCTATTCCGGCCTCGAAGCTGAGCCGGGAACGCTATCCTGATCCGATTACTTTCATCGACGCACCAAAACACGATCCATGTCACTTGCAGACCGCATCCGGCAACA
>CAZYTN010000525.1:0-1571 GCA_964650115.1 uncultured Sulfuritalea sp. | reverse complement strand
GGATGCGGGCGTCGCGCGGCTCGCGCTGGACCCGGTAGTTCTCCGCCGCGAGGCGCAGGGCCTCCTTCGCATTACCGCGCAGACGCAATTGATACCGCGCTTCCTCGGCCCGATGCGTGGTATCGCCGCGCTGTTTTGCCGCGGCAAAGCGGTCCCCCAGCATTTTTTCGAGTCGTGCGGCGCCCGGCAGTTTCAACGCTGCCTCGGCTTCGGCGAGACGCAGCAGCAGGACGTCGGACGCCTCCCAGCCGGCCAACTGCTTGATGACCTCGGCCGGCCGGCCGCTGTCGAGCAGGAAGTCGCCCCAGGCGGCGAGCAGGTAACCGTCGTCACGGCCGATGCCCAATGCCTCTCTGTAGTGGCGTTCGGCCTGATCCGCTTGTCCGCGCCAGGCCGCCACTTCACCGAGACGGGTCAGAAGCCAAAGGCGATTAGCGGGATCCCGAGTGCCTGCCAGCGCCTGCTGCAAAATCCGGTAAGCGACTTCGAGTTGGCCGCCATAGGCCTCTACCAGCCCGAGACAGGCACCGAACAAGGTGCTGTGACCGAGGCGCCGCAGCGCAGCGCACTCGCCCTGCGCCGCCGCATAATTTGCCTGAACCAGATAGATCGCGCCGCGCCAGGCATGGGCGGCGGCGAAATCGGGATCGAGTTCCAGGGCCGCGGCAAAGTCTGCCAGGGCGCCGTCGAAGTCATGCCGATACTGCCGCAGCAAGCCGCGTATCAGGCGCAACGGAGCCGGCAGTGGATCGGGAAAGCGAGCGACCACTGCTTCGGCATAGCCCACGTAGCGGGGATCTCCACGCGCCATTGCAAGATCGAAATAGCCTTGGGCCAGCTCGGCCGCCGGGCCGGGATTGCCGGCTGCAGACGTCATCGCGGCGCGCATTGCCGCCAGTTCGCGCGAGCTTGCATCACCGGCACGCAAGGGCAAACGCTCCAGCACTTCGGCGTCGTCAAGTGGTTTGCGCGGTGCAGCATCTACCGCCAACGGGAGGGGCGACAACACCAGAAAAAGCAGTACGGGACTGATTCGCAGGGAATTTGTCAACTTGCCAAGGCCATGGGCGTTACATAGGGTTCGGAGGCGCCAAAATTTGGTCGTCACGATTTTCATCAATTCTCAAGGAGTTTATTACATGAGCAAGCTACTGTCCGTCCTGATCGCCGCCGCTTTCGCCACCGTTTCCGCTGCTTCCTTCGCTGCCTCCCATGGCGGCGCCATGAAGGACGACAAGAAGATGGAAAAGAAGGAAGAGATGAAGCCGGAAGCCAAGAAGGAAGAAATGAAGCCGGCAGCCAAGAAGGACGAAATGAAGCCGGCAGCCAAGAAGGCCGACAAGAAGAAGGCCGAGAAGAAGCCGGAAATGAAGAAGGAAGAAATGAAGCCGGAAATGAAGAAGGAAGAGATGAAGCCGGAAATGAAGAAGGACGAGAAGAAGCCGGAAGCCAAGAAAGAAGAAATGAAGAAGTAATTCCGGCTTCCCGGAAAACGAAAAGCGGGCCGCGGCCCGCTTTTTTTTATGGTGCGCCCGGCAGGGCGCACTCACTTGGAGGTGGAAGTCCTCTAC
>CAZYTN010000524.1:0-1579 GCA_964650115.1 uncultured Sulfuritalea sp. | reverse complement strand
ATTCGCCGGTGGCATAGGAGGACAGCCAGCAGCGGCCCTCGTTCATCACGCACAGACTGCCGAAGCCGAAGACTTCGATCTCGACCTCGGTGTGGCGGATCACGTTCTCGACCTGCGCCAGGGTCAGCACGCGCGGCAGCACGGCGCGCTGGATGCCGAACTTGTCGCGGCAGAAATTGATCGCCTCGTAGCTGGTCGCGGAGGCCTGCACGGAAAGATGGCGCCGCATGTCGGGATGTGTCTGCGCGGCGTAGTCGAGCACGGCCGGGTCGGCGATGATCACGGCGTCGATGCCCAGCGCGGCGGCGCGGTCCACCGAGGCTGTCCAGTCGGCGAAGCGCCCGGCCTGGGCATAGGTGTTGATCGCGGCCAGTACCTTGCGCCCGCGCTGGTGGGCGTAGCGGATGCCTTCGGCGAGGCTCTTGTCGTCGAAGTTCAGCCCGGCGAAGTTGCGCGCGTTGGTGTCGTTGCGGAAACCCAGATAGACGTCGTCGGCGCCGTTATCGACGGCCGCCTTGAGCGCCGCAAGACTGCCGGCCGGACATACCAGTTGAGGTTTTGCCACGCTTGCCATCCCGTTAAAAGGAGGCGGCGAGTGTAGTGGAAACCCCCGGAAAATCAGTTGATCGACGTCAACTCAAGCCAAATCGGCGGCCAGCGAGGCCCGCACTGGCTCTGGCAGCGCCCCGGTCGATGTCGTGTAGTGCGGATGGTCGACCCCGACGGAGAGGGCGGCACCCGCCTTGGCCGCCGCCACCATGCCGGCGGAAAGCTCGAAACGCAAGAAATGCACGGCCGAGGTTTTTTGCTCGTTCTCGCGTTCGAGGTCTTCGTCGGCGATCGCGAACACCGGGTCGAAGCCGGCGACGCGGACCCAGACGCGGCCCTCGACGCCCTTCAGCAAGGCCAGCATGCGGTGCCGCTCCGTCTCCTCGGCGTATTCGATCTGCATCGTGACCTTGAAGTTGCTGCCGGTGGGCAGCAGCGGGACATAGGATTCCAGTTCGTGGCGAATGCCGTCTTCCTCGAAGATCTTTTCGACGCGCAGCATTTCCTGGATCTGGTAGCGGATCAGGAGTTCGTTCTCGAAAATCAGCAGGATGTTCTCACCCAGCTTGACGCGGCGCAGCTTCTTCTGCGCCATCACTTCTTCGCGCATGGCGGAGCGGGCCTTGGCATAGGCTTCGAGGGTCATCAGGGAGTCGCGGGTGATGGTCATTGCGGGTTCCATTTATGTCTCCGCGGAACGCGGAGACGGTATCCCCTAGTGGGATTATTCGATTCCGTAGGCGATGCGCAACAGGGTCAAGGGATGCTGCTTTACTTTTTTTCCGGCGGCGCCGGCTTCGTTCATGCCCTGCAGGATATGGCGGCCGGCGATGGCGCAGTCGGAGCTGACGTAGTCGGGCTCGGCCAGCGCCATGGCCTTGAACACCGGCTTGCCGATTTTCATCGACAGCTCGTAATACTCTTCCTTGACGCCCCAGGTGCCGTCGTGGCCGGCACAGCGCTCGACGGTATTCACCGTGGCTCCCGTCAGCTTGAGCATTTCCTCGGTCTTCCTGCCGACGTTCTGCAC
>CAZYTN010000523.1:0-1582 GCA_964650115.1 uncultured Sulfuritalea sp. | reverse complement strand
TCGATGTTGCTGGTGAATCCGCCGCAGCGCATCAGGCTGACGCCGAAGACGTAGGCATAGAGCAGCAGGCTGCGCGCCTGCGCTTCCTCTTCCTCGATGCCGCAGGCGAGGAACAGCCGGCAGGCGCAGGCCAGGCGTTCGGCGTCGACCTCTTCCACGACGGCCGCCGCCTGCGGGTCGCGGCGCGCCCAGTCGCGCACCGCGCCTTCGATGGCGATGCCCTTGCGGTTGCGTGCCGAGGCATAGACCTCGATGGTGTGGAGCAGGGCCGCGGCCTCGCTGCCGGGCTGGGCCTGGGTCTGCTTGCGGATGTCGCGGATGCGGCCTTCCTGCCACAGATCGAGGACTGCATCCTGCAGGTCGCGCCGGTCCTTGAAATGCCAGTAGAAGCTGCCCTTGGTCACGCCGAGGCGCTTGGCGAGGACTTCCACGCGCAGGCCTTCCGGCCCGTGTTCGGCGAGGATGGTGATCGCTGCCTTGATCCAGGCGTCGCGATCCAGGACCACGCGTGACGCTTTGACGGACTTTTTTTCCATACGGTATGGTATTGACTTTTCTGTTTGGCAGGGAGTAGTATCTCACATGCCATACGTAAGCGTATGGGTTCGTCCTTCTGAATTGTCGTTAGAATGATTTTGGCCCAATCAAAATAAGGAGACCCGCTTGAAAATCCTCGTCCCGGTCAAGCGCGTGATTGACTACAACGTCAAGGTTCGCGTCAAGGCAGACGGCACTGGTGTCGATCTGGCGAATGTGAAAATGTCGATGAATCCCTTCGACGAAATCGCGGTCGAAGAGGCCATGCGGCTCAAGGAAGCCGGCAAGGCCACCGAGGTCGTTGCCGTTTCCTGCGGCGTCACCGCCTGCCAGGAAACCCTGCGCACCGCGATGGCGATCGGCGCCGACCGCTCCATCCTGGTCGAGACCGACGTCGAACTGCAGCCGCTTGCCGTCGCCAAGCTGCTCGCTGCCGTGGCAAAGAAGGAAGACCCGCAGTTGATCATCCTCGGCAAGCAGGCCATCGACGACGACGCCAACCAGACCGGCCAGATGCTGGCGGCACTGCTGGGCTGGTCGCAAGCCACCTTCGCCTCCAAGGTCGTCATTGCCGACGGCAAGGCGACGGTCACCCGCGAAGTCGATGGCGGCCTGGAAACCATCGAGATCAGGCTGCCGGCCATCGTCACGACCGACCTGCGCCTCAACGAACCGCGCTATGCCACGCTGCCCAACATCATGAAGGCGAAGAAGAAGCCGATGGAGATCGTCAAGCCGGCCGATCTCGGCGTCGATGTCGCGCCGCGCCTGGCCACCGTCAGCGTCACCGAACCGCCCAAGCGCAGCGCCGGCATCAAGGTCGCCGATATCGCGCAACTGGTCGACAAACTCAAGAACGAAGCCAAGGTGATCGCATGAACGCACTCCGCCGGGCCGCCCCAAGGAGGGCGCAGCCAATCTACGAAGCCGCGCAGCGGCGCACCAAAGTCACCCCCTCGCTTGGCGAGGGGGCCGGGGGGAGGGCCGTACCATGAGCCTCCTCGTCATCGCAGAACACGACAACGCCGTCCTCAGGACCGCGACC
>CAZYTN010000522.1:0-1594 GCA_964650115.1 uncultured Sulfuritalea sp. | reverse complement strand
GCGAAGTCGAGGAACTGGCCGATGGTCTTGTCCATTTCCTCGATGTCGGCCGTCATGCCTTCGCGCAGGCCTTCGTCGGCGGACATTTCGATGCCCATGCGCAGGCGCGTCAGCGGGGTGCGCAGATCGTGCGAGACGCCGGCCAGGATCAGCGCGCGATCCTGGCCGATCTGAGCGAGGTCGGCGCTCATCTGGTTGAAGGCACCGGCGACGGTCGCCAGTTCGCTCGGGCCGCCTTCATCGAGGCGGGGCGGCGTCTCGCCAGCGCCGACTTTTCGCGCCGCTTCTTGCAAGGCTTTGAGCGGGCGGGTGATGCGGAATACGATGAGCCAGGCACCGATCAGCGAAAGCAGCAGTGCGGCGACGCCCCAGCCCAGCCAGCCCAGTGGAAACACGCGATCGATGCGCTCGCGGGGCAGGGCCAGCCAGTAATCGCCTTCGTCGCTGTCGTCGATGCGAAAGTTGACGAACAGCGCCTGCTCGCCCTCGCGCTCCAGGGAAAGGCGGGTGCGCGGTCCCAGCTGTTCCCTGACCAGTTCTTCCACCCGGCGCAGAAAAGCCCGGTCGGGCAAGGGCTCGACCCGGTCCGCGGCTTCGGCGGGATAAATGTGGATGCCTTCGCGATCGGACAACTCGCGCAAGAGTTCGCGGCGGGCTCCCGGGCGGGCGGAAATCAGCGCAGCACGGGTGAGGTTGGCGACGCTGACAAGGGTTTGCGCCAGCTGCCGGGCGCGCGGCTCGCGCTCATAGACACGGAAAATGGCAAACCACGCGGCGACGGAGAGCAACATCAGCAGCGCAACGAGGAGAAAGGTGCGCCACAGCAGCGTGCGCGGCAGGAGCTTCATTGCAGCAGGTTTCTATTCGTGCTTCTTGCCGTCCGGCACGAAAACGTAGCCGAAGCCCCAGACGGTCTGGATGTAACGCGGCTTGCCGGGATCTTCCTCGACCAGCTTGCGCAGGCGCGAGATCTGCACGTCGATGGCGCGATCGAAGACTTCATATTCCCGGCCGCGCGCCAGTTCCATCAGCTTGTCGCGGCTCATCGGCTGGCGCGGATGTTCCAGCAGCACGCGCAGCAGGCCGAATTCGCCCGAGGTGAGCAGGGTGCTCACTTCCTCGCGTTCGAGTTCCCGCGTCGCCAGGTTGATCGTCACCTTGCCGAAACTCACGCTTTCCTCGGTAATGGCCGGCGCACCCGGCGGCGGCGGCACGGCCTGCCGGCGCAACACGGCATGGATGCGCGCCACCAGCTCGCGCGGATTGAAGGGCTTGGGCAGGTAATCGTCGGCACCGATCTCCAGGCCGACGATGCGATCCACTTCGTCGCCCTTGGCGGTCAGCATGATGATGCTGACCCGGTTGGCCGCCCCTCGCAGCCGGCGACAGATGGCAAGGCCGTCTTCGCCCGGCAGCATGAGGTCGAGCACGATCAGGTCGTACAACTCGCGTTCCAGCGCGCGGTCCATGCCGGGCGCGTCGGGCACGGCCTTGACCGTGAAACCCTGTTCGGAGAGATAGCGCTCAAGTAACTGGCGCAGGCGCAGGTCGTCATCGACGACAAGAATCTTGGCTTTGGTCTCGTTCATGGGCT
>CAZYTN010000521.1:0-1594 GCA_964650115.1 uncultured Sulfuritalea sp. | reverse complement strand
ATCACGCCGGCGTGGCATGATCGCAAGCTGCGCGCCAAGGCGCTGGTATCGATTACGCAGAGAGTGGATCAATGATAGACATATTCACCGACGGCGCCTGCAGCGGCAATCCCGGCCCCGGCGGCTGGGGCGCCATATTGCGCAAGGGCGACAGCGAAAAGGAGTTGTTCGGCGGGGAGGCGCTGACCACCAATAACCGCATGGAAATGACGGCCGTGATCGAGGCCCTGCGCGCCTTGAAGGGCCCGGTCGCGGCGCGCGTGCATACCGATTCGCAGTATGTGCAGAAGGGCATCAGCGAATGGATCCACGGCTGGAAGCGGCGCGGCTGGAAAACCGCCGGCAAGCAGCCGGTGAAGAACGAGGATCTGTGGCGCGAAATGGACCGCCTCGCGGCGCAGCATCAAATCGAATGGATCTGGGTCAAGGGCCATGCCGGCCACGCCGAGAATGAACGCGCCGACGAGCTGGCGCGACGCGGTGTCGATTTGGCCCGTAACGGAGGCTGATGTGCGAAAAGTCATTCTGGACACCGAAACCACCGGGCTGGATTTCCGCACCGGCGACCGCGTCATCGAAATCGGCTGCGTCGAACTGCGCGGCCGCCAGCTCACCGGCCAGCGCTTCCACGCCTACATCAATCCCGGCCGCGAGGTTCCCCAGGGGGCGATCGCGATACACGGCCTGACCAACGAGTTCCTCGCCGACAAGCCGAAGTTCGCCGAGATCGTTGCCGACTTCATCGAGTTCATTCGCGGCGCCGAACTGGTGATCCACAATGCGGCCTTCGACGTCGGCTTCCTCAACAACGAGCTGGGGCTGTTGCAGCTGGAGAACATCGACCAGCTCTGCGGCGAGGTGATCGACACCTTGCGCATGGCGCGCGAGATGCGCCCCGGCAAGAAGAACAATCTCAACGCCCTGTGCGCCGAATTCGGCGTGGACAATTCCGGCCGCCAGCAGCACGGCGCGCTGCTCGACGCCGAACTGCTGGCCGAGGTCTACCTGGCCATGACGCGCGGCCAGAACTCGCTGGAAATCGAGTTCGACAGCCCGCCGGTCGACTACTCGGCGGGAGGCACGCGCCAGCGTCCGCCGCTGGTGGTGTTGCGCGCCAGCGAGGCCGAACTCGCCGATCATGTGCGCGTGCTGGCTGAAATTGCCAGGGAAAGCAAGGGGCATTGCCTCTGGCGCGACCTGGAGAGCGCGCCCGGCACGAGTTGACGCGCCATGCCCGATCGTCGTCCTGTCGTCCGTCACAGCCACAGCGGCAAGCCCCGCGCGCTGAATTCGCTGCTCGAACCGCGCGCCCTGCTCGAAATGGTGCTGCTGCCGGCCTCGCTGCCGCTGCTGCTGCAGGCGCCGCGCGGCGACGGCCATCCGGTGCTGCTCCTGCCCGGTTTCATGGCCGACGAAAAGTCGCTGATCGCGCTCAAGCTGTTCCTGCAGCGCAAGGGCTATGAGGTCCACACCTGGGGCCTGGGGCGCAACCTCGGCTTTCGCAGCAAACATGCCAGCGCCCTGCCGCAGAAAATTCGCTACCTGCACCACATCACGGGGCGCAAGGTAAGCCTGGTCGGCTGGAGCCTGGGCG
>CAZYTN010000520.1:0-1597 GCA_964650115.1 uncultured Sulfuritalea sp. | reverse complement strand
CGCCGAGGCCGCCGGCGGCCATGATGGCGGCATTGAGCGACGCCTGGCGCTCGGTGCCGAACCACTGGCCGAAGGCCTTGAAGGAGGCCATCAGGCAGGATGAGACGCCGAGGCCGATCAGCGCTCGCGCGATCGCAAGTTGCGTCAGCGTCGTGCCGACGGCGAACAGCGCGCAGCCGGCGGCGGCGATCAGCAGCAGCGAGGCCTCGACGCGGCGCGGGCCGTAGCGGTCCAGCGCCAGGCCCAGCGGCAGCTGCACGGCGCCGAAGGCCAGCAGGTAGGCGCTGGTCAGGAGGCCGAGGTCGGCGGCCGAAACGCCCAGTTCGCGCGTCAGTTCCGGCGCGATGACGGCATTGACGTTGCGCAGGAAGTAGGAAAAGTAATAGCCCGCGGCGAAGGGCAGGAAGATGCGCAGCCAGAGGTTCAAGAGGGGTCCCCATTGTTTTGCAGCCAGTCGATGCGGCTGCGGATCTTGCGCACCCAGTCCGGCGCCAGTCCCGGCGCGTTTGCCAGGAGCTCGAGCAACTGCGGCGCCGGGCGCTGGGCGCGCAGGCTGCGGTTGAAGCGCGCCAGGCTGACGGCGCCCGGCAGCCGTTCGACATGGATCAGCGCGTCGCCGACCGCGCACTCGCCCGGCGCCAGCACGCGGAAATACCAGCCGGCGATGCCGTGTTCGGCGACATGGGCGGCGACGCCCTCGACGCCGCAGCGCGCGTCGATCTTCCAGCAGGGCGTGCGCGGCTGGGCGATCTGCAGCCGCGCCGTGCCCAGCGCAAAGATGTCGCCGATATGCGCTTCGTCCTCCGTGATGCCGCGCGTGGACAGGTTTTCGCCGAGGCCGCCGGGGGTCAGATGGCGGGCCTCGGGAAAGGCCAGCGCCAGAGCCTCGTGGTGTTCCACGGGGAAGAGATGCACCGCTTTTTCCTGTCCGCCGTGGGCGCGCGGATCGGCATGCTCGTCGCCGGCGAGTCCGTCGCTGCCGATGACGCAGCGGCCAGCCAGCGGCTCCTTGGCGATCGCGCTGCCGCGGCTCTCACCCGGCAGGAAGCCGACGCGACCGGTGAAGATGCCGGCGACGATGATGGGAGCGATCAGTTCCATAGCCAGGCCGCGCCGCGCACGCCGGAGGAATCGCCGTGTTTGTGCTTGAGCAGTTTTGTCGCCACCTGGTCGGAGAACACGTGTTCTCCCCACAGGCGCGGCACGTTCTCGTAGAGCCGGTCGATGTTGGAAAGCCCGCCGCCCAGCACGATGACATCGGGATCGAGGATGTTGATGACCTGCGCCAGCGCGCGCGCCAGGCGAGCCTCGTAGCGCTGCAGCGCGGCTTCGCAGTCCGCGTCGCCGGTGACCGCGCGTTCGGCAATAAGGCGCGGCGAATAGTCGGCGCCGGTGGCACGGCGATGGTCGGCGGCCAGACCCGGCCCCGACAGATAGAGTTCGATGCAGCCCTTGCGTCCGCAGTAACAGGCATCCTTGTGATGCTCGCCCGGCAGCGGGTTGTGGCCCCACTCGCCGGCGATGGCATTGGCGCCTGTCAGCACCTTGCCGTCGATGACGATGCCGCCGCCGACCCCCGTGCCGAGGATGACGCCGA
>CAZYTN010000519.1:0-1600 GCA_964650115.1 uncultured Sulfuritalea sp. | reverse complement strand
TCGAGTTCCACGAGGTCAGCAAAGGCTTCGGCGACCGCCTGCTGATCGACAAGCTTTCCTTCACCGTACCGCCCGGGGCGATAGTGGGCATCATCGGCCCCAACGGCGCCGGCAAGTCGACGCTGTTCAAGATGCTGACCGGACAGGACAAGCCGGACAGCGGTGAAGTCGTGGTCGGCCCGACGGTGAAGATTTCCTATGTCGACCAGAGCCGCGACTGCCTCGATGGCAGCAAGACCGTGTTCGAGGAACTCGCCGACGGCGCCGACATCATCACCATCGGCAAGCTCGAAATCGGCAGCCGCGCCTACATCGGCCGCTTCAACTTCAAGGGCGGCGACCAGCAGAAGAACGTCGGCAATCTCTCCGGCGGCGAACGCGGGCGACTGCACCTGGCGAAGACCCTGATGACCGGCGGCAACCTGCTGCTGCTCGACGAGCCGTCCAACGACCTCGACGTCGAGACGCTGCGCGCACTCGAAGACGCCCTGCTCGAGTTCGCCGGCTGCGCCATGATCATCAGCCACGACCGCTGGTTCCTCGACCGCATCTGCACCCACATCCTCGCCTGCGAGGGCGACAGCAGTGGAGCTTTTTCGCCGGCAACTATCACGAGTACGAGGAAGACAAGAAGAAGCGCCTCGGCGAGGAAGGCGCCAAGCCGAAGCGCATCCGCTACAAGCCGATCACGCGCTGAGGAACGCGGGTGACCGGCCTCAAGGTTGCCGCAGGCGTCTTCGTCCTGCTCCTCGCACTGCTGCTGGCACAGATGCTGTTCCAGCCGCAGCGCGAACCGGCCCCAGCGATGACGCACGGCATGCCCTGGCAGATCGAGCATCCCGGCCCCGGCCAGTCGCGGGTATTCGGATTGACGCTGGGCGGCACCAAGGCCAGCACACTGGCCGATGCGCAACGTCTCTCGGCGGAATTGCCCAAGCTCGCGCTGCTGAATCCGCCGGATGCGCCACCGGCCCTCGAAGCCTATTTCGAGAGCGTTTCATTCGGGGCCCTGACCGGCAAGCTGGTGCTGAGCATCTCCGCCACTGCCACCGAGTTGGAAGCCATGCGCAGCAAGGCGGCGAAGACCGATCACCTGGAATCGGGAATCCGCAAGTTCACGCTCAACGAGGATGATCGGCAGCGTGCCGAACGTCTGCCGTTATCCGCCATCGCCTTCATTCCCTCGGCCGGCCTCGACGAAGTCATCATCCTGCAGCGCTTCGGCGCGCCGGCGGAACGCATCCGCCAGGGCGAGACGCTGGAGCATTTCCTTTACCCGGCACAGGGGCTGGACATCGTGCTCGACAGCAAGGGCAAGGAAGTGCTGCAGTACGCCGCACCCGCCGATTTCGCCCGCCTGCGCGCGCCGCTGGGAAAATAAGCATAAGTACACCGAAAGTCGGCGCTGGCGGGACGGCGTATACCGTCCCATGAATCCCAGTCCGGCAGCCTTGCAGCCGCTGGCCTCCCCCCGCTCACTTCTTGCGCCCGTACTTGCCCGTCAGCGTCGCCTTGCCGATCGAATTGGCATTGACCATAAAGCCCGCCAGCGAGGCCGTCGCCCCCGCCGGCAAATCGAGTTTGTCGACCTTCAGCGCAT
>CAZYTN010000518.1:0-1602 GCA_964650115.1 uncultured Sulfuritalea sp. | reverse complement strand
TCGCCAACTACGACGACAATCTCGAACTGCTCAAGGGCTGCGACCTGATCATCGAAGCGATCGCCGAACGCATGGACTGGAAGCACGACCTGTACAAGAAGGTCGCCCCCTTCATCGCGCCGAACGCGATCTTCGCCTCGAATACTTCGGGCCTCTCGATCACGGCCCTGTCCGACGGTTTCGACGACGCGCTGAAAGCCCGTTTCTGCGGCGTGCATTTTTTCAATCCGCCGCGCTACATGCATCTGGTGGAACTGATCCCGACCGCGGCGACGCGGCCGGAAATCCTTGACCAGCTCGAAGGCTTCCTGGTCACCACGCTGGGCAAGGGCGTGGTGCGGGCCAAGGACACGCCCAACTTCATCGCCAATCGCGTCGGCGTGTTCAGCATGATGGCCACCATGCACGAGGCGGCGAAATTCGGCCTGTCCTGCGACGTGGTCGATGACCTGACCGGCGCCAAGCTCGGCCGCGCCAAGTCGGGCACATTCCGTACCGCCGACGTGGTCGGCCTCGACACCATGGGCCACGTGGTCAAGACCATGCAGGACACGCTGCCCGACGATCCCTTCGCTGCCATCTACAAGACGCCGGAAGTGCTGACCCAGCTCGTCGCCGCCGGCGCCCTGGGGCAGAAGTCCGGCGCCGGTTTCTACAAGAAGGTGGGCCGCGAAATACAACGCCTCGATTTCGCCACGGGC
This sequence comes from uncultured Sulfuritalea sp., assembly GCA_964650115.1. Lineage (GTDB taxonomy): Bacteria > Pseudomonadota > Gammaproteobacteria > Burkholderiales > Rhodocyclaceae > Sulfuritalea. The sequence goes on along the minus strand of CAZYTN010000518.1, from coordinate 901 downwards.
CAGTACGTGGCCGGCGGCGGCAAGGCCGACGATCTGGTCGGCCGCATCCTCAAGGAAAAGGACCCGGCCAAGCGCATGAAGTCGCTGCACGATTCGACCCACCCGCAGGCGCAATTCCTCTGGGCCATTTTCCGCGACGCCTTCCATTACATCGCCGTCCATCTGGAGGCCATCGCCGACAATGCGTGCGACGTCGATTTCGCCATGCGCTGGGGTTTCGGCCAGAAGCTCGGCCCCTTCGAGACCTGGCAGGCCGCGGGCTGGGATCAGGTCGCCAACTGGGTCAAGGAAGACATCGAGGCCGGCAAGGCGCTGTGCGCTGCACCCCTGCCGGCCTGGGTATTCGATGGGCGCCACGGCGTCCATGGCGCCGACGGTTCCTGGTCGCCGGCGCGCCGCGCCAATGTGCCGCGCTCGACGCTGCCCGTGTATCTGCGACAGCGCTTCCGCGCCAAGGTCGAGGGCGAGGAGGCCGTCGACGGAACAACCGCAGGCATCACGGTATTCGAGGACGACTCGGTGCGCATCTGGCATGAGGACGACGGGGTGCTGATCCTGTCGCTGAAGACCAAGATGCACGTGATCGGCGCCGGCGTCATCGCCGGGCTGGCGAAGGCCATCGCGGAAGCCGAGCAACACTACAAGGGTCTGGTGATCTGGGGCGCGGATGCGGCCGAAGGCGGCGCCTTCTCCGCCGGTGCCGACCTGCAATCGATGCTGCCGCTGTTCATGTCGGGCGGCGTCAAGGCGATCGGGCCGGAAGTGGCCAAGCTGCAACAGGCGTTTCAGGCCATGAAGTACGCCAACGTGCCGGTGGTGGCGGCGGTGGCCGGCCTGGCGCTGGGCGGCGGCTGCGAGCTGGCGCTGCATGCGGCGAAGCGCGTCGCCTCGATCGAGTCCT
>CAZYTN010000517.1:0-1613 GCA_964650115.1 uncultured Sulfuritalea sp. | reverse complement strand
GCAGCAGGCCGACCAGGCCGCCGATCGCGGCCAGCGCCACGGCTTCGCCGAGGAACAGGCCGAGGATGGTCTGGCGCCGCGCGCCGAGCGCGACCATCAGGCCGATTTCGTTGGTGCGTTCGGTGACGGCGATGGTCATGATGGTGACGATGCCGACGCCGCCCACCAGCAGCGAGATGCCGCCCAGGGCGCCGACCGCCATGGTCAGCACGTTGAGGATTCCGTTCAGCGTCGAAAGCATTTCCTCCTGGCTGATGATGGTGACATCTTCGCGGCCGTGGCGCGCCTTCATCACCTCCTTGACGTTTGCCACCACGCTGGCGGCGGGTACGCCTTCGGCCGCGGCGACGTTGATTTCGTTGAGTCCCTCGCGGTTGAACAGTTCCAGGGCACGCGCCGCCGGGACGAAGGCGGTATCGTCGAGGTCGATGCCGAGAAACTGGCCCTTGGCTTCCATGATGCCGATCACGCGGAACTGCAGGCCGCCGATGCGCACCCGCGCGCCCAGCGCATTCTCGGCGCCGAACAGCTCGTTCTTCAGCTTCGGCCCGAGCACCACCTGGGCGCGCGCGCTGCCGGCCTCTTCCTCGGGAAGGAACTGGCCGCTCCTGACCTTGCCCTTGAAGACCTGAAGCATGCCCGGGCCGACGCCGTAGACGGAAACGCGGCGCAGGCGGCCGTTGGCATTGACCTCGGCATTGCCCCAGACGCTGGGCGTCACGGCAACGACGTTGGGCAGGCGCTTCAAGGCCTCGGCATCGTCGAGCGAAAGCGGCCGCGCGCTGCTGGGCAGGCCCGACAGCGCACCGCCGCCGGTCTTGGTGCGGCCCGGATGGATGCCGACGACATTGGTGCCGAACTGGGTGAACTCGGCCAGCACGTAACGATGAATGCCTTCGCCGATCGAAGTCAGCAGGATCACCGCGGCGATGCCGACGGCGATGCCGAGCAGCGTCAGGAAGCTGCGCAGGCGCTGGGCGCTGATGGCGCGGATGGCCAAGGCAAGGGAATCTGTCAGTACCATCTCAGTGTTTCATGAGTGCCTGGACCGGATCGAGCCTTGCCGCGCGCCGCGCCGGCATGATGCCGAACAAGAGGCCGGTGGTCAGGGCCGTGCCCAGCGCCGCGATCACCGCCCAATCCGGCGGATAGGCGGGAAACACCGGGTACATCTGGCGCAGGACGAAGGCGCCAAGCAGGCCGAGGCCGTAGCCGGTCAGCGCACCGACGATCGACAGCATCGCCGCTTCCGCCATGAAGGCATTGCGGATCGTCGCACCGCGTGCACCAAGTGCCTTGAGCAGGCCGATTTCGCCGGTGCGCTGGGTCACCGCCACCAGCATCACGTTCATCACCAGGATGCCGGCCACCGCCAGGCTGATCGCGGCGATGCCGGCCACCGCCGCGGTCAGCGCGCGCAGCAACTTGTCGAAGGTGGCGAGCACCGCATCCTGGGTAATCACCGTGATGTCCTCCTCGTCGCCGTGGCGGGCTTTGAGCACGGCCACTACCTCCAGCTTGACGCCCTCGATCTGGTCGCGGCTCCTGGCTTCGATCAGGACGCGAAACAGGGTGTTGGAATTGAACATGCTTTGGGCAATGTTGACCGGGAC
>CAZYTN010000516.1:0-1618 GCA_964650115.1 uncultured Sulfuritalea sp. | reverse complement strand
CGCGTGCGATGCCGATGCCGGCGAGCAGCAGGAAGGGCAGCAGCGTCAGGCCGGGTACGGTGTTGTCCGTGGTGCAGACGAAGTCGAAGTTCAGCGCATGGACATGGGCCCAGGCCGGCGTCGCCAGCGTTGCAAGCAGGAGCGCGAGGCGTTTCATGTTGCCAGCCTCGGCGCCAGCAGGGCTTGCGGCGCCGCGTGCCAGGCGCGCCAGGTGTTCCAGTCGGCCAGGCGGTGCTCGGCCAGCACGGTGCGCGCGGCGCGGCGTCCGGCGGCGGCGGCGGTGACGATCAGGTCGGCGCCATGCACGGCGTCGCCGCCGGCGAAAATGCGCGGGTGCGAAGTGCGGCCGTGGGCATCGACCTTGATTGCGCCATATTCGGTGGCGACTCCATTGGCCTCCAGCCAGTAGGGCGCCGCCGGCTGCTGGCCGAAGGCGAGGATCACCGCGTCGCAGTGGATGCTTTGTGAAATCGCCGTCTCGCCAGCGCTGACTTTGAAACTCACCGCGCGCACCGCGGCCTCGCCCTCGACGGCCAGCGGCGTGTGCTCGAACAGGAAGCGCACGCCTTCTTCCACTGCCGCGACGCGTTCGTGCGGATTGGCGCGCAGCTTTTCGGCCGTACCGCGATAGGCGATGGCGACGCTGGTCGCGCCGTCGCGCAGCGCCACCCGCGCGCAGTCCATGGCCGTGTCGCCGCCGCCCAGCACCAGCACGCGCTTGGCGGCGAGGCTGCCGCCGGCAGCACCCTCCTTGCCCCGGTTGATGCGGCCCAGATAGCTCAGGGCGTCATCGACGCCGTACAGATCGCGCCCCGGCAGCGAGACATCGCGCGCCTGTCGCGCGCCGAGGCCGAGGAACATCGCCTCGTTGTCGCCGCGCAGTTGCAGGAAGCGTTCGGCGTCGACCTCGACACCGAGCTCGAAGCGGATGCCGGCCTGCTCCATGAGGATGCGGCGCCGGTCGAGCGCGCGCTTGTCGAAGCGGAAGGGCGGCAGGCCGCTCGAAAGCATGCCGCCGATCTGGGTGTCGCGGTCATACACCGTGACGTTCCAGCCGGCGCGGTTCATCGCTTCGGCGAAGGCCAGCCCGGCCGGGCCGGCGCCGATCACCGCGGCATGCTTGTCGAGCCGCCTGGCCGGCGCCAGCGTCGGGCGCCAGCCGCGCGCCAGCGCTTCTTCGGTCACCGCGTGTTCGATGGCGCCGATGGCGACCGCCGCCTCGCCCTGCCGCACGCGGGCGCAGGAGCCTTCGCAGAGGCGGTCGTGCGGGCACAGCGCGCCGCAGAGTTCGGGCAGCGGATTGGTAGAGGCCATGATTTCGGCGGCGGCCTCGATGCGGCCTTTCGCGGCTTGCATCAGCCATTCCGGAATACGGTTGTGCAGCGGGCAGGCCGTGCGACAGGTCGGCTCGCCGCAGTCGAGGCAGCGTGAGGCCTGGATCTGGATCGCAGGCGAAGGCAGGCGTTCGGCGCAGGCATCGATGCGCGGCAGTTCGGGCGCGGCGACGCGGCGCAGCAGGTGGCTGGCGTCCTGGCGCAGGGCCGGGCGCAGGAAGTTGCGCAGGTCGCGGATTTCCAGCGCGTCGGTGGGGCAGGAGACCACGCAGCGGGCGCAGCCC
>CAZYTN010000515.1:0-1621 GCA_964650115.1 uncultured Sulfuritalea sp. | reverse complement strand
AGGGCGCCGGCATGGAACAGCCGGCCGGCCTTCTCGCAACTGCCGCAACCGAGGTCGATGAGTGTGAATTCAGTTCCCAGCGCCTGGCGGATGGCCGGCATGTGCTCGCCGAAGATCGCCGCCTCGGTGCGGGTCGGGTAGTACTCGGGCAATTCGGTTATGGCTTCGAACAGCCGCGATCCAAGTCGGTCGTAGAAGAACTTGGGCGCAATGCTGGCTTGAGGTTGCAACAGTCCAGCCGCCAGTTCCTTGCGCAATTCGGCGTTTTGGCGCGGCGAATCCCAGTCGAACAGTTGCAGCAGCCTGACCTGGGGCGCCATCTCAGTCGGCCAGCAGTAGAAAGACAGTGGGGCGCTTGTCCAGATCGGGCACGGCACCGGCCTTCCAGTCTGCGACGCGGCGCGTCGCAATGTTTTCGCTGGCCAGGCTCAGGTCGGTCGCCAGGCAGAGGCGGGTTTTCGGCCGGCAGGACTGCAGCAGCGCCGCGAACAGCGTCCGGTTGCGGTAGGGCGTCTCGATGAAAATCTGCGTCTGCCGGTGGCGGGCCGACTCGCCTTCAAGTTCGACGATGCGGCGGCCGCGCTCCGGTTCGCGTGCCGGCAGGTAGCCATGAAAGGCAAAGCGCTGGCCTTCAAGTCCGGAGCCCATCAGTGCCAGCAACAGGGAGGACGGCCCCACCAGCGGCTTGACCGTGAGCCCCAGTTCGTGGGCGCGGCGCACCAGCAGGGCGCCGGGATCGGCCACGGCCGGACAGCCGGCCTCGGACATCAGGGCGAGGTCGTGACCAGCCGCAAGCGGGGCGAGCAGGCGTTCGATGTCGGCTGGCGTCGGTGCCTCCGGGATTTGTTCGATCGCCAGTTCGCGCAGGGGCAACGGATGGCCGATGCGCTTGAGTTCGGCGCGCGCCGTCTTGGCGTTTTCGGCGACAAAGCGGGTCAGGTGGCAGGCGACCTCGCGCGTGGCTGTTGGCAGGCAGGTTTCCCAGGGGGTGTCGCCGAGGGTAACGGGCAACAGCCACAGCGTGGCGGACATGGGCTCTCAGTTCACGGTAATGCCACGCCTGCGGCGCGCAGCATGTCGCACAGGGCAATCAGCGGCAGGCCCACCAGTGCATTGGGGTCGTCGCCGCGCAGATAGCTGAGCAGCGAAATTCCCAGGCCTTCCGATTTGGCGCTGCCGGCGCAGTTGAGCGCATCTTCCTTGTCCAGGTAGGCCTCGATTTCGGCATCGCCGAGGTCGCGAAATCCGACATGGGTGTCGACGCAGCAAACCTGCGACCTGCCCGTACTGCTGTCGAGCAGGCACAAACCGGTATGGAAGACCACCTCTTTTCCGCGCATCAGCTGGAGTTGGGCGATGGCATTCTCGCGCCATTTCGGCTTGCCGAAGCGCTCGTTGCCGTTGGCGGCGACCTGGTCTGAGCCGATGATCAAGGCATCGGGGTAGCGCTGCGCGACGGCGCGGGCTTTGGCTTCGGCGAGCCGTTGGGCGGTGGCAGCGGGGTTTTCTCCGGGCAGGGCAGACTCGTCGGTCTCCGGCGCGACGGTCTCGAAAGGGATCTGCAGGCGCGCCAGAAGTTCGCGGCGGAAGGGCGAGGTGGAGGCAAGAACGAGCAGGCGCG
>CAZYTN010000514.1:0-1621 GCA_964650115.1 uncultured Sulfuritalea sp. | reverse complement strand
CCGGCCGCGCCGGTGACCAGAACTTTCATGGGCCGCTTCCCCGAAAAGCCGGCATTTTCGCATACATGGTGAGGCTGACGGCGCGGCAGACGAGCATGTGCAGGGGAATCGAAAAATGCCGGATCCGGGTTGTCCCATCCATTCGACAATCCCGGATAATTGCGCGACTCATGCGCATCCTTCTCGTCAAGACTTCGTCGCTGGGCGATGTCATCCACAATTTGCCCGTCGTTACCGACTTGCACACGCATTTTCCCGGCGCATCGATTGATTGGGTGGTGGAAGAGGGATTCGCCGACATTGCCGGCCTGCACCCTGGCGTGCGGCGGGTAATACCGGTGGCGCTGCGACGCTGGCGCAAGTCCTTGCTCACTCCCTCAACCTGGCAGGAAATGGGGAACTTTCGCACCGCATTGAAAGAGCAGGGCTACGATCTGGTGATCGACACGCAAGGCCTGCTGAAGAGTGCGCTGATCGCCCGCATGGCGCGCGGCAAGCGCTGCGGCTACGTGGCGGAGTCAGCTCGCGAACCACTGGCGGCGCGCTTTTACGACGCGAGCTTCGAGGTGCCGAAAAACCTTCATGCCGTCCTGCGCAACAGGCGCCTCGCGGCGCTGGCCGCCGGCTATGCGGCCACGCCGCTGCCGGACTATGGCATTGCCGCACCGTCGGCGCCGACTATCACTGAACCCAGTGCGGTGCTGCTCACCGCCACTTCGCGCGACGACAAGCTGTGGCCGGAAGAGCGCTGGATCAAGCTTGGCCAAGCCTTGCACGAGCGCGGACTGACGTGCCTGCTGCCGGCGGGCAGCACCGCGGAGCGCGCGCGCGCCGCACGAATAGCACAGGCCATTCCCCGCGCCGCCGCTTTGCCGCCCATGCGCTTGACCGAACTCGCCGGACAACTTGCCGCAGCGCGCATCGTGATCGGCGTCGATACCGGCCTGGTGCATCTCGCTGCGGCGCTCGGACGGCCCGTGCTGGCGCTGTTCAGTGCCTCCGATCCGGCGCTGACCGGCGTTCTGGCAAGCACACCGGCCATCAATCTCGGTGCGCGCGGCCAACCGCCGGGCGTCGACGCCGTTCTGGCGGCGGCCGCGCCCCTGCTCTGATGGCACGCTTCCTCTACTCCCTCGCCGCCCTGGCCCTGTTGCCCTGGGCAGTCCTGCACCTGCTCTGGCGCGCCCGCCGGCAGCCCGAGTATCTGCAGCACTGGGCGGAACGTTTCGGATTTTTCCCGGCGGATGGGCAGGATCCGGCTCGCCCGACGATCTGGCTGCATGCCGTGTCGGTCGGTGAGACACGCGCCGCACAGCCGCTGCTGGCCGCCTTGCGCGAGCGCTATCCCGCTCACCGCATCCTGTTCACGCACATGACACCCACCGGGCGCGCGACATCCGAAGCCCTCTTCGGCGACAGCGTGGAGCGCATCTATCTGCCCTACGACACCCCCTGGGCGATGCGGGGTTTTCTGCGCCATTACCGGCCGCAATTCGGCCTGATCATGGAAACCGAGTTGTGGCCGAATCTGATCGCGGCCTGCCGCCGGGCCAGGATCCCGCTGTGGCTGGTCAACGCCCGCCTCTCGGAGCGCTCGGCGCAACGCTACGCGACCTTCCCC
>CAZYTN010000513.1:0-1625 GCA_964650115.1 uncultured Sulfuritalea sp. | reverse complement strand
CGATGAGCTTGCCTTCGTTGGCGACATACAAGGGATCGAGACCGAGGAATTCGCACGCCGCGGCCACCACCGGCTTCACCGGGATCGCCTCCTCGTTGATCATCAGCCCGACCGCGGATTGTTTGGCGATCTCGTTCAGCGTGGTGGCCAGCCCGCCGCGCGTGGGATCGCGCAGGCAGCGGATGTCGGCGCCGCTTTCCAGCATGGCGGCGATCAGGTGGTGCAGGGCGGCGGTGTCCGATGCGATGGGCACATCGAAGGCGAGGTTCTCGCGTCGGCTCATGATCGCCATGCCGTGATCGCCCAGGCTGCCGGAAATCAGGATCACGTCGCCGGGGCGCACGTTGCTGCCGGACAGGTCCAGGCCGTCCATCACCACACCGACGCCGGTGGTGGTGATGAACACGCCGTCGGCCTTGCCCTGCTCGACCACCTTGGTGTCGCCGGTCACCACCGGCACGCCCGCTTCGCGCGCGGCTGCCGCCATCGACTGCACGATGCGTTGCAGGTCGGCCAGCGGGAAACCTTCTTCCAGAATGAAGGAGGCGGAAAGATAGAGCGGCTTCGCCCCCATCACCGCCACGTCGTTGATGGTGCCATGCACCGACAGGCAGCCGATGTCGCCGCCGGGGAAGAACAGCGGCGACACCACATGCGCATCGGTCGCCATCACCAGGCGCCCGCCCGCCGTCGGCAGCAGCGCACCGTCGTTGCCCTGGCGCAGGTATTCGTTGTCGAACGCGGCCGCAAACAGCTCCTCGATCAGTTGCGCCATCGCGCGACCGCCCGAACCGTGCGACATGTCGACACGGCCATGCTTGATGTCGAGACCGCGTACGTAACCTTTCTTTACCTCACCGCTCATGCCGAAACCACCTCGATGTCTTTAAAACGTCCGTAACTGTAATGCGCCGCACAGGCGCCTTCCGACGACACCATGCACGAACCCAGCGGGTTCTCCGGCGTGCACACCGTGCCGAACACCTTGCAGTCCTGCGGCTTCTTCACGCCGCGCAATATCGCCCCGCATTCGCAGGCCTTGTTGTCCGGCACCGGCTGGTAGACGATGCCGTAACGCGCCTCGGCATCGAACTGCGCAAAGGCCGGGCGTATCTTCAGCGCCGAATAGGGCACCTCGCCCAGGCCGCGCCATTCGAAGCTGCGCCGCAGCTCCAGTACCTCGGAGACCATCGCCTGCGCCTTGAGGTTGCCCTCGCGCGTCACGGCGCGGGTGAACTCGTTCTCCACCTCGGCACGCCCCTCGTTGATCTGGCGGATCAGCATGAGGATGGCCTGCAGCACGTCGAGCGGTTCGAAGCCGGCGATCACCACCGGCTTGCGGTACTCATGCGCGAAATGTTCGTACGGCTGGCTGCCGATCACCACGCTCACATGCGCCGGACCGATGAAGCCGTCCAGCGGCACGGTGCCGTACTGGCGCACTTCGGGAGATTGCAGGATGTGGGTGATCGCGGCCGGGGTCAGCACGTGGTTGCACAGCACGCTGAAGTTGCTTACGCCTTCAGCCGCAGCCTGCTTGATGATCAGTGCGGTCGGCGGCGTGGTGGTCTCGAAGCCGATGGCGAAGAACACCACTTCGCGCTGCGGATTGTCGCGCGCGATCT
>CAZYTN010000512.1:0-1625 GCA_964650115.1 uncultured Sulfuritalea sp. | reverse complement strand
CTCGACCTCGAAGGCTCGAACAGCAACGCCGCGCTGGCGCGCCTGCTCGACCTGCCGGTGGTACTGGTGCTCGATGCGCGCGGCATGACTCGCGGCATCGCGCCGCTGATCCTCGGCTACCAGGCCTTCGACCACGACATCCGCATCGCCGGCGTGATCCTCAACCGCCTCGGCGGGCGCCGTCACGAAGCCAAGCTGCGCGCCGTGATCGAGCACTACACCGACGTGCCGGTGATCGGCGCGGTGCAGGAGGATGCCGAACTGGCGCTGGTCGAACGCCACCTGGGCCTGATGCCGGTCAATGAAACAGCCGAGGCCGCGCGCCACATTGCCGCCATCGGCCGGCGCATCGCCGACCAGGTCGATCTCGAACGCTTGCTGGCGATCAGCCATACCGAGCGGAAACTGTCGCCACCGCCACCGCGCCGGCCCAGCCGGGAAACCCCGGTGCGCATCGCCATCGCACGCGATGCGGCCTTCGGCTTCTACTATGCCGACGATCTCGACGCACTGGCCGCGGCAGGTGCAGAGCCCGTCTTCTTCGATACCCTGAAGGACCCGAAGCTGCCGCCCTGCGACGGCCTGCTGATCGGCGGCGGCTTCCCCGAGTGCTTTCTCGACGGCCTCGAAGCCAATGCCAGCCTGCGTGCCGACATCCGCCGCGCCGTCGAAGGCGGCCTGCCCACCTATGCCGAATGCGGCGGCCTGATGTACCTGGCGCGCAGCATCGAGTGGCATGGCAGGAAGGCGGCGATGGTCGGCGCGATTCCCGGCGACATCGCCATGCACCCCAAGCCCGTCGGCCGCGGCTACGTGATCCTCGAAGCGCAGCCCAACCATCCCTGGCGCTCGACCGACAAGGCGCTAGTCTCCGCTCCGCTGCACGCCCACGAATTCCACTATTCGAGCCTGTCCGAACTGCCGGCCGGCACGCGCTACGCCTATGCCATGCGGCGCGGCCAGGGCATTGACGGCCAGCATGACGGAATATTGCTGCATCACATGCTCGCCTCCTACACCCACCTGCGCGCCACGACCGGTTGCGACTGGCCGGCCAGGTTCGTGCACTACGTCCGCAGCTGCCAGAATATCGACTCCAAGGAAGCCACCCCATGTTCACACTGACACCCGCCGCCGCCGAACAGATCGTGCGCGCTGCCGCCGAACAGCCCGATAGCCGCGGCCGACCCATGCTCCGTGTCGCCGCAAAGTACGATGAGAATGACGGTGAACTGGTCTATGGCATGGGTTTCGACGAGGAGCGCGAGGACGATCTGGTCGTCGACGCTGGCGACATCGCGATCCTGATTTCGCCGCGCAGCCAGCCGCTGCTGGAGAACACCACGCTGGACTTCACCGAGGTGCAGCGCGGCGAGTTCCAGTTCATTTTCCGCGGCGGATGCAGCAGCCCGACTGCAAAAAGCGGCTGCGGAAGTTGCGGCGGCGGTTGTTCCTGATCAAGCAGCGGACGCAAAAGCTGCGTTAGCATTCCTTTCCATGAAACCTACACCTGCTCAACCCGGCTGGGTCTATCTGGTCGGCGCCGGCCCCGGCGACCCCGAACTGCTGACCATCAAGGCTGCCCGCCTGATCGGCGAAGCCGATGTCCTGGTCTACGACAACCT
>CAZYTN010000511.1:0-1645 GCA_964650115.1 uncultured Sulfuritalea sp. | reverse complement strand
GGCGGGGCAAGATTGACGATACGGCTGAACAGGTCACGACACTCGTGATCGGCCTCGGCATCGAAACGCGGGTCCCCATTTTCACTGAAGGCGGCGCCGATCTCGACCCAGTCTTCAGCCGTGAGGTGCTTCCGTGCCATGGGGATCAGGATGCTTTCCTCGAACGCCATGTGTTTCAGGATTTCATCGGCAAACTTTTCGACGGCTGCCGAAAACTTTTCCAGTCCATCGGGGATCTCGCCTTCATAGTGGCCGAGTGCGAGTTCCAGGTCGCGCACATGTAGTGCTCCCGCACTGTGCTGGCGCTCCAGTTCGGCGATCACCGTGTCGGCGTCATGTGTCCGCTGGCGCAACCGGGCGAACAGGTAGGCGCTTTCTTTTGGATGGTGCAACTTCTCGGGAAACTCATCGAGATAGGAAATCATCGCCCATAGGACCCTGAAGTCCGGTCTCGTATTTTTCGTCTGGCTTTCGCGAACCAGATAGCGCAGTCCATGCACCACCGCTGCGAGCGAGCGGTGCTCGTCGTAGATGATGCTCAGCGCCGAGTTAAGCATGGCTCAGGTGGCGTCCGGCTTCGCTCAGCGGTAGACCAGCACAGGAATCTTGGAGTGGGTGAGCACTTTTTGTGTTTCGGAACCGAGCAACAGTCCGCTGAAGCCGCGCCGGCCGTGCGATGCCATGAAAATCAGGTCGGCACCGGCGGTTTCGGCGGCAGCGATGATTGCCTCATAGGGGATGTCGCTGACAGAACTGAGGGATGCGCTGACAACGCCTTCGGCTTTGGCTGCGGATTCATGGGCGGCAAGAATCTCCCTTGCCTGCTGCTCGGCCATTTCGGCGAACTTGTCCGGCGTAGTCGGGTCGATCAGCGCACCTTCGCCATAAAAGGCTACCGGATAGTCCGGTTTGGCAAAAAAGAACGTGACCTTCGCCCCGGTTTCCTTGGCGAATGCAATCGCGCGTTTTACCGTATCGGACGAAAGCGGCGATCCATCGGTGGGAACGAGAATGTGCTTGAACATGGGATCGGATCCTTTAACTGGATAACCTAGGGTAGCGTACTAAAGAACAGCAGCGTTGATCAAGGTCAACAGCAGACCGAACTATACCCGAGCGGCATCGGGCACAATGGGATCGTGGCGGTTGCGGACCATGGCTCACCGCCCGTGAAGTGGAGAACCATCATGAGCAACGTGAAATCTACCAAACCCCCAGGAACTCCGCAGGCAGCCTGGCGCGCCGTGAATCAGGCGGTCGAGGCCAAGATCGACCCGATAGGAATGACCACCCCGCTGATGCATGCGCAACTGGCCTGGTTGTCTCATCCGCAGGAAATGTCCGAGACCCTGACCGAGTTCGCGACCAAGCTGTGGGAACTGCAGGTGCATTCCTGGCACCGCGCCCTGGGCATGGCGAGCAAGGATGTCGTGTCGCCCAATCCCGACGATACGCGCTTTGGCGATCCGATCTGGAGCGATTCCGCAAGCTGGGACATCGTCAAGGAATGGTATCTGATGGTGACTCACCAGGTCCAGGACATGCTCTATGACACCCCTGGACTGTCGAGCCGCGACCGGCGCCGCGCTGCTTTCTGGTGGCGCAAATGGCTCAATGCGGTGGCGCCGACCAATTTCCTGCTGAC
>CAZYTN010000510.1:0-1664 GCA_964650115.1 uncultured Sulfuritalea sp. | reverse complement strand
TGATGGCCTCGGCCTCGACCACCGCCGCCTGGCGCGATTCGAGACCGGATTCGACAATCTGGCCGAGATCGTCGAGGGTATAGAGAAACACGTCATCCAGCCGGGCTACTTCCTCCTCAATGTCACGCGGCACGGCCAGGTCGACCATCACCATCGGCCGGTGGCGACGCGCTTTCAAAGCGCGCTCGACCAGGCCCAGACCGATGATGGGCAGCGAGCTGGCGGTGCAGGACACCACGATGTCGTAATCCGCCAGACGCTCGCCGAGCTGTTCCAGGCGCATGGCATCGCCGCCGAAGCGCGCCGCCAGATCGGCGCCGCGCTCCAGCGTGCGATTGGCAATGGTCAGACGCCGGGGTTTGTGCGCGGCAAAATGCGCGGCGCAGAGCTCGATCATTTCGCCGGCGCCGATGAACAGCACCTTTTGCTCCGCCAGGCTGTCGAAAATGCGCGCTGACAGATGCACCGCGGCGGCGGCCATGGAAACCGTGTTGGCGCCGATCGCCGTGGTCGAGCGTACTTCCTTGGCCACGGCAAAAGTGCGCTGGAACAGCTTGCCCAGCAGCGTGCCCATGGTTCCGGCCTCTTCGGCGTCGCGCGCCGCCTGCTTCATCTGGCCGAGAATCTGCGGCTCGCCCAGCACCATCGAATCCAGCCCCGCCGCGACGCGGAACATGTGGCGTACGGCGTCCTGCTGCGGATGCTGGTACAGATAGGGGTGTATCTTCTGCGGCGACAGCGAGTGGTACTCGGCCAGCCAGTCCGCCGCGCCCTGCGGATGCTCGGCCGCGCAATACAGTTCGGTGCGGTTGCAGGTCGACAAAATCGCGGCTTCGCGCACGGATTTAGCCCGCAACAGGTCGTGCAAAGCCTGGCCCATGCGCGACGGGTCGAACGCCACCTGCTCGCGTACCGCCAGCGGGGCTGTATGGTGATTGATGCCCAGAGCGAACAACTGCACGGCGATATGACCTTGAAACGCGACGAAAAATTCCGGCAGGACGTATTAGAAACCGATCGGACCCAAACAACAAGGCCGGCCCGTGGCTTGCGGCCGGCGGAACCGGCCTCCCTGAGGCACGGATTATAAGTCTGCCGACCATTGGCAGGCGGACGGCATCCCCGACAGGACACGGCGCAATATCATGTTCGCGCGGCGATGCCGGCGCATTGCCCTAAGAGCGGGAACCTGACCAAACAGGTAAAATCGCGCCCTTTCGTGCCGCTCGCCGGCGACAAACGGCGTGTCACCAGCGCCGACTCCTGGAGAATTTCAGTGCAACTCGTCTGTCTCGACCTCGAAGGCGTACTCGTTCCGGAAATCTGGATCGAGTTCTCCAAGCGCACCGGCATCCCGGAACTTTCCCGCACCACGCGTGACGAACCGGACTACGACAAGCTGATGAAGTACCGGCTGGCGCTGCTGAAAACCCACAAGCTGGGCCTGCCGGACATCCAGAAAGTCATTTCGGACATGGGACCAATGGCCGGCGCCAGGGACTTTCTCGACGCCCTGCGCCGCGACTACCAGGTCATCATTCTCTCCGACACCTTTTACGAATTCGCCATGCCGCTGATGGCCCAGCTGACCATGCCGGTGCTGTTCTGCCACAAGCTGGAGGCCGATGCCGCCGGCTTCCTGGTGAATTACCACCTGCGCATGC
>CAZYTN010000509.1:0-1673 GCA_964650115.1 uncultured Sulfuritalea sp. | reverse complement strand
CGTGTCGGCCTGGACTTGCTGGAGCGGTCGGATTTCGACATACGCGGCATGAGCGCCTTCTTCGAACGCCTGCAAAAATTCAGCCGCCTGTACGAGAACAAACACAGTGCTCCCGGCTATTTGCGGACCCACCCATTGACCACCGAGCGTTTGGCCGACATGGGCAACCGGATACAGCTGCGACCCTACCGGCAGGTGCCGGATTCCATCGAGTTCCAGTTGGTGCGCGCCAAGCTGCGCGTACAGGATGGCGCGCCGCGCGATGCGGTGACGGAGTTCGAAACCCGGCTCGCGGACCGCAGTTTTGCCGGCGGCGAAGTGGCCGTGCGCTACGGCCTGGCGCAGGCCCTGCTGCGCGACGGCAGGGTTGCCGCGGCGGCAAGAGAAGTTCAAGAATTGCGTCGCCTGGGGGCGGTGTCGCCCATGATCGAGACGCTTGACGCCCAGGTGCGGCTGAAGCAGGGCGATGCCGCGGGTGCGGTGAAGATGCTGCGCGGCGCGCAGCCGCGTTTTCCGCAGGAACGCGCCGTCGCTTACGGCCTGGTGGAAGCCTTGCTGGAAGCCCGCTTGCCGAACGACGCGATCAAGTTCACCGAAGACGACCTGCAGAGCTATCCGTCGGATGCAAAAATGCATTTCCTGCAGGCAAAGACCTATGCCATGCTCGGCAAGCGCCTGCAGCAGCACCGTGCCCAGGCCGAAGCCTATGCCCTGCTCGGACAATTGCCGGCGGCGGTGGAGCAGCTCGAACTGGCGCAAAAGTCCGGCGACGGCAATTTCTATGAGTACTCGCAAGTGGATTCGCGGCTGCGCGAAATGAAGAAACGCATGGCCGCCGAGGCCAAAGAACCCAAGTCCAGATAGGTGCCGCAAATGACCGCTTCAGGATCCTCGGGCCGGCCGGATGTCCGTGCCGGTGTTTACAAAATCGCCACGCCGCTGGTGCATCCCGCGGCCGAGCCCTACTACCATGCCATCGACGACGAACGCGAGGTGTTCGCGGCGGCTGCCGGGAGCTGCCTGCCGGTGATGCTGAAAGGCCCCACCGGCTGCGGCAAGACGCGCTTCGTCGAGCACATGGCCTGGCGCCTGCAGCGGCCGCTGGTGACGGTGGCCTGCCACGACGACCTGACCACGGCCGACCTGGTCGGGCGCTACCTGATCGTCGGCGACGAAACCGTCTGGATGGACGGCCCGCTGACGGCGGCCGTGCGTGCCGGCGCGATCTGCTACCTCGACGAGATCGTCGAGGCGCGCAAGGACACCACCGTGGTGATCCACCCGCTGACCGATTCGCGCCGCGCGCTGCCCATCGAAAAACGCGGCGAGTACATCGAGGCGCCACCGGATTTCATGCTGGTGATCTCCTGGAACCCCGGCTACCAGAGCGTGCTGAAGGAAATGAAGCCGAGCACGCGGCAGCGTTTTGTCGCGCTCGATTTCGACTATCCGGAAGCCGCCGTCGAGGCGCGCATCGTCGCCCATGAAGGCGGCGTCGATGAGGCCACGGCACAGAAGCTGGTCAAGCTCGGCACGCTCACGCGCAAGCTCAAGGGCGCCGGACTGGACGAAGGCGCCGGCACCCGACTGCTGGTGCATGCCGCGCAACTGATCGCCAAGGGCATGTCGCCGCTGACCGCCTGCACCGCCGCCATCGCGCGCCCGCTGGCCGA
>CAZYTN010000508.1:0-1686 GCA_964650115.1 uncultured Sulfuritalea sp. | reverse complement strand
AGCTCCACAGCCGGCGCAAGGACGGCAGCGAGTACACCGAGTTCGCCATCATCATGCCGCTGCGCCAGCCCGACGGCTCGATCAGCCACTATGTGGCGGTGAAGGAGGACATTACCGAGAAGAAGCGGGTTGGCGAGGAACTGGCTGCGCATCGGCACCACCTGGAAGCACTGGTAAGCAGCCGCACGTCGGAGCTAGTCGCGGCGCGCGAGCAGGCCGAAGCCGCCAACCTGGCCAAGAGCAGCTTTCTGGCCAACATGAGCCACGAGATCCGTACCCCCATGAACGGCATTCTCGGGATGGCCCACCTGTTGCGGCGCGGCGGAGTGACGCCGCAACAGGCCGACCGGCTCGAAAAGATCGACGCATCGGGCAAGCACCTGCTCGGCATCATCAACGACATTCTCGACCTGGCCAAGATCGAGGCTGGCAAGCTCACGCTCGAACAGCAGGACTTCGCACTCGCCGACCTGATCAAGTCGGTCGTCGCCGTCATCGGCGACAGCGTCAAATCCAGGGAGCTATTGCTCCGGGTCGACATTGCCGGCGTTCCCCTGGCCCTGCACGGTGATGCCCCCCGTCTCGGCCAGGCCCTGGTCAATTATCTCGGCAACGCCGTCAAATTCACCGAACACGGCAGCATCATCCTCAGGGGGCGCCTTATCGAAGAAACGGACGACGGCTACCGCATCCGCTTCGATGTCGTCGACACCGGCATCGGCATGACGGCAGAACAGAGCGCCCACCTGTTCGAAGCCTTTCAGCAGGCCGATGCCTCGACATCGCGCAAGTACGGTGGCACCGGTCTTGGGCTGGCCATTACGCGCCGCATCGCGCAATTGATGGGTGGCGAAGTCGGCGTCGACAGCACGCCGGGTCAGGGCAGCACCTTCTGGCTCACGGCGCAACTGGGGCGGGGCCGGGCCACTGTCTCCAGTGCAACGCCAGCGCCGATTTCCTCTGCGGTCGAAACAGCGCTCCGTCGCGATCATGCCGGCGCCCGCATCCTGCTCGTTGAGGACGACCCGATCAACCAGGAAGTAGCCACCATGTTTCTGCGCGATGTCGGCCTCGTGCCCGATCTGGCCGCGAACGGCCGCGAAGCAGTGCGCCTGGCGGGACAGAACGATTACGCCCTGATCCTGATGGACGTGCAGATGCCGGAGATGGACGGGCTCAAGGCGACGCGCGCCATTCGCGCCCTGCCGGGGCGGGAAACCACGCCCATCCTGGCGATGACGGCCAACGCCTTCGCCGAGAACCGCGGCGCCTGCGAGGCGGCGGGCATGAACGACTTTGTCGCCAAACCGGTGGAACCCGACTCCTTGTTCGGGACGCTGTTGAAATGGCTGAATCAGCCTCGCGCCTGAGGGGCAGAAACAGCCACAGGGTCGCTGCCGACGGCTTCAAGTCACACCGGGCCTGAAACAGGATGCTGCGCAGCGACCGAAGAACGCAGCGAATGAGGAAATCCAGGACAGCGGTAGCGCGAGGCCGCGGATTCAAACGCCGACGGGCGCCAACACGCCGGCTTTCGCCGCCATGCGCTTGAGCTCCGGCAGGCAGGAGCCGCAGTTGGTGCCGCACTGGCTTTTCCCCTGCAACGCGGCCAGATCAAGCCCGGCCGCCAAGTCGGCGCGGATTTCGTTTTCCGAGACATCGAAGCAGTTGCAGACGATGCGGCCG
>CAZYTN010000507.1:0-1694 GCA_964650115.1 uncultured Sulfuritalea sp. | reverse complement strand
AAGATTTCCTCGTCTTCATAGACTTTTTTCGACGGGATCTCGCCGCGCGCGATCCTGCAAAAAATGCAATCGCTCATTATTCGGGGCTCCTGCTGTTCTTCTCGTCGATGCCCGAGATTCCCTCACGCCGGCGAAACTCGACCATCACGTCATCGACGCCGATGCCGAACTGGGTCAGCAGGATCATGCTGTGGAACCAGAGGTCCGTCACTTCGCGCACCAGATGCAGGCGATCGCCGTCCTTGGCGGCCATGATGGTTTCGGCGGCTTCCTCGGCGACCTTCTTGCAAATCGCATCGGTGCCCTTGGCGTACAGGCTGGCGACGTAGGACGAATCGGGCGCCGCGCCCTTGCGTTCGAGCAACGTCGCCTGAACGCGGTGGATTACTTCAAGATCGATCATTTTTACTCCCTTTCCCCCATCCCCCTTCCCGAGGAAGGAGGTGACGATTGTTCGCGGGTTACACCCGCTCCATGTATGGCTTGAGCCGCCTTGGGACCACCCGGCGACGGCTCACTTGTATATCTCCTTCGGATCCTTGAGAACAGGCTCGACATCCTGCCACCCGGAGCTTTCAAGCCGGTTGAAAAAGCAGCTGCGACGGCCTGTGTGGCAGGCAATGCCACCGATCTGTTCGACCTTCAACAGCACCACATCTTTGTCGCAATCGACACGCAACTCCAGCACTTTCTGCGTATGGCCGGATACTTCGCCCTTGTGCCACAGGCGGCCGCGCGAACGCGACCAATACACGGCATGCCCTGTTTCGGCGGTCAGTGCCAGCGCATCGCGGTTCATCCAGGCGAACATCAGAACCTCTCCGGTCGCCGCGTCCTGCGCGATTGCGGGGACCAGACCCTGTGCGTCCCATACCACCTCGTCCAGCCATTGGCTGCTCTGCGGTGCGCTCACAGCCTGACCTCGATGCCGCGGCTGCGCATGTACTCCTTGGCCTGGCGCACGGTGAATTCTCCATAATGGAAAATGCTCGCCGCCAGCACGGCGTCGGCCCGACCTTGCGTGACGCCGTCGGCAAGATGCTGCAGCGTGCCGACGCCGCCGCTGGCGATCACCGGGATGCCCACCGCGTCGGCGACCGCGCGCGTCAGCGCCAGGTCGAATCCGGCCTTGGTACCGTCGCGGTCCATGCTGGTCAACAGGATTTCGCCGGCGCCCAGGCTTTCCACCTGCCGCACCCATTCCATGGCGTCCAACCCGGTGTTCTTGCGTCCGCCATGGGTGAATACTTCCCAGCGGCCGGGCGAGGTCTGCTTGGCATCGACGGCGACCACGATGCACTGCGCGCCGACCTTGGCCGACGCATCGGCGACCAGTTGCGGATTGTTCACCGCCGCCGTGTTCATGCTGACCTTGTCGGCACCGGCATTCAGCAAGCGGCGCACGTCCTCGACCTGGCGCACGCCGCCGCCCACGGTGAGTGGAATGAACACCTGCGAGGCCACCGCTTCGACGATATGCAGGATGATGTCGCGGTCGTCGGAACTGGCGGTGATGTCGAGGAAGGTTATTTCGTCCGCACCCTGTTCGTCATAGCGGCGCGCGATCTCGACCGGATCGCCGGCATCGCGCAATTCGACGAAATTGATGCCCTTGACCACGCGGCCGGCATTGACGTCGAGACAGGGAATGATGCGTTTGGCGAGCATGACTGACGTCAAAGCTTCGAGAGCTT
>CAZYTN010000506.1:0-1698 GCA_964650115.1 uncultured Sulfuritalea sp. | reverse complement strand
AGCTGGGGTCAGGCAGTTCGCCTGCTGCAACGTGGGCCGAGTAGAGCGGCGGCAGCTTGCGCGGCTCTGCCACTTCGGGCGGCTCTTGCGGCTTCTGGATGGTTTCCGCCTGCGTCACCTGCGGCGCGGCGGGCGGCAGCGGTTCCGGTTTCCGCTCCGGCGAACGACGCGGCGCCTCCGCGACTGCCGCCTGCGGCACGGGCGCGGGTGTCGGCGGTTGAGCGGGCAATGCGGAGCTTGATTTGCTGCCGGCCACTGCCGGCGCCGTCGGCTTTGCCGGCGACGCGCTACGCGCCTGCGGGGCAGGCGACGGTGCGGGTACCGCCACGGCCCGGGGCGGCTCGGCGATTAGATCGACGCGGGCTGTCGGCGGCGGATCGATCGCCAGCGGGGCGGGGACAACCGGCCTGGCAGTGACGACGGGTTCGGCGACGGCTGGTGCCGGCGGCGGCGTGCCAGCCCCCAGCAAGGCGGGATTGACGCGCAAGGGCGGCAGGGGTTCCGCCACGGCGGAACCTGCGGCCAGTGCCAGCAGGGCAAGCAGTGAGCTGGGGCCGAATTGTCCGCGATGCGATTGAGACATGCCGTATCGATGAGTGAGCGCAACGGTGACGGAACGATGCAGACGCGAAGGAGGCGTGCTGCACGTCGGGGAACCCCTTGTCGGCCGATGCTAGAATCGTGAATTCTAACACTTCATGCCCGCGCAACGCGCTCTCCGCCGGAGCTTTTGCGTCTTCCCGGGCATCGTCCGCACCGTCAATTATGGAACGCCAGCAGCAAATCGGAACGTGGCTTGCCGGACTGTTGCCGGGCCGCCGTTTCGCCCTGGCGCCAGCCTCGGCCGATGCCAGTTTTCGCCGCTATTTTCGCGCCACCCTGGATGACGGTACGACGCGCATCATCATGGATGCGCCGCCGGCGAACGAGGACTGCCGACCCTGGCTGCACGTGCAGCAGCTTTTTCAGGCGGCCGGAGTCCATGTCCCTGAAGTCCTGGCCCGGGACCTCGAGAGGGGCTTCCTGCTGCTTTCGGATCTTGGCGCTACAACCTACCTGCAGGTCCTTGATGCCGGCAACGCCGTGCCGCTCTATGCTGATGCCATTGCGGCCCTGTTGAGGATCCAGTTGGCCAGCCGGCCCGGCGTGCTGCCGGAATATGACGCGACGCTGTTGCGCCGGGAACTGGATTTGTTTCCCGAGTGGTTCCTCGCGCAGCACCATCGGGTGGTGCTCACGGAAAGCGAGCGGCAGGGCCTGGCGGCTGTTTTCGAGCGCATCCTCGCCGTGAATCTGGCCGAGCCGAAGGTCTTCGTGCATCGCGACTATCACTCGCGCAACCTGATGCGCACCGACGGCTCCGGCGCCGGCAATCCGGGCATCATCGATTTCCAGGATGCCGTGTATGGCCCGATCACTTATGACATGGTATCGCTGCTGAAGGATGCCTACATCGAGTGGGACGAAGACCTTGCCCTCGACTGGCTGGTTCGCTATTGGGAAAAAGCGCGCGAGGCCGGACTGCCCGTCGCCGCGGATTTCGGCGAGTTCTTCCGCGACTATGAATGGATGGGCGTGCAGCGCCATGTCAAGGTGCTGGGCATCTTCGCCCGGCTCTGCCACCGCGACGGCAAGGATGGCTACCTCAAGGACCTGCCGCTGGTGGCGCGCTACCTGCGCAAGGCCTGCGAACGCTAT
>CAZYTN010000505.1:0-1700 GCA_964650115.1 uncultured Sulfuritalea sp. | reverse complement strand
GCCTGGACGACGCCGAACTATCAGGCCGGCATCATGCCGGCCGATCTCGGCAAGTCGATTCCCGAGGGCGAGCGTCACGAAATCGTCGCCTACCTCATGGGCCTGTCGGGCAAGTCCTATTCGCCGACCGGCGCCGAATCGCCGTGGTCGCACGAGGGGGTACGTCTCGGGCTGGTGATCCTGATCTTCAACCTCGGCATGCTGGCGGCGCTCGCCATCGCAGGCCGGAAATCGAAACCCAAGACAGAGGAGAACGCATGATGCAGCGCTGGACTTTGTATATCGCAGCCGGCGTCTGGCTCGCTGTCCTGGCCGTGGTGAAGTTCGCGGTGACGCCACCGATGCCGGCCAGCGTCCAGATGATCTACATGACGCTGACGACCGTCGCCATCGTGTTGTTCGTGGCCGCCAACGAGGCGCGCTTCCAGGCCTTTCTCGCGCCGCTCAAGGCGGTGTTCGCCGGTCGTGCGCCGAAACTGGTGCAGGCGCTCGTCCTCGCCGGCATTCCGCTACTGGCGGGCTGGGGTGCCTGGCTGCGCACCGCGCCGAGCTGGGATGCGCCCTTCGAGCCGCGCGTCGTGCACCCCGAGCCGCCGTCCTCGTTCAATTTACATGGACAGCGTATCGAGACCGCGACCCTGAAGAATCCGCTGCGCGCTGCCAATGAGAAGAATCCGGAGGAGCTGGAGAAACTGGCGCAGGAAGGCAAGACGATCTATTACCAGAACTGCTTCTTCTGTCACGGCGACGCACTGGCTGGCGACGGCCATTTCGCCAATGCTTTTTCACCCATTCCCGCCAACTTCCGCGATGTCGGCACGATCTCGATGTTGCAGGAATCCTTCGTCTTCTGGCGCGTCTCCACCGGTGGTCCCGGTTTGCCCAAAGGCGCGACGCCCTGGTTGTCGGCGATGCCGGTCTGGCAGAACTTCCTCAAGGAAGACGAAATCTGGAAAGCGATCCTCTACATCTACGCCGGATCCGGTTCGACGCCACGCACCTGGGACGAAGAGACGAAACATGAAAATCATTAATCTCCTGGCCATCGCTTTCGTCGCTGCGCTTGGCGCAGGCTCCCCGGCGGCAAACGCCGATGCGCCGAAAGTCAAGACCGGGCCGGTCAAGCCGACGCCAGTTGCCGCCGACCTCGAAGCCGGCAAGAAACTTTACCGGCGTTACTGTACGCAATGTCATGGCGACGAAGGCAAGGGCGATGGTCCGGCGGCGGACTTCATCTATCCCCGGCCGCGCAACTTCACCACGGCCATCTTCAAGGTGCGCACCACGCTGTCCGGCCAACTGCCGACCGATCATGATCTCTTCCATATCATCAGCGAAGGACTGCCCGGCACCTCGATGCCGGCATGGAAGAAATTCATCCCGGAAAACGACCGCTGGCAGCTCGTGCATTACGTCAAGACTTTCGATGAGCTCGGCCTGTTCAAGGAAGAACCGGCCAAAGAGCAAGTCGTGGTCGACGCCGCGCCGAAGATGACCGCCGAGCTGGTCGCCAAGGGCAAGGATCTCTACCAGCAGAAGAAATGCTGGCAATGCCACGGCCCGCAGGGGCGTGGCGATGGCGTGTCCGCTGCCGGCATGAAGGACGAATGGGGGTTCCCGATCCGTCCGGTGAACTTCACCAAGAGCTGGCGCTTCCGTGGCGGCGACCGCATCGAGGACATCTACCGCACCTTCACCAC
>CAZYTN010000504.1:0-1705 GCA_964650115.1 uncultured Sulfuritalea sp. | reverse complement strand
CTGGCGGGATCGAGGAACTCGCTGGACAGCGCGGCGCGCTCGATATGCGCGATCAGGCGTTCCACCTCATCATGGCTGGCAAGTTCACCCGCGCCCGAGATAGCCGGCGGCAAACCGGGATCGAGCGCCGCCAGGCGCAGCTCGTAGCACATCACCTGCACGGCAGCAGCGAGGTTGAGCGAACTGAATCCGGGATTCACCGGGATCATCGCCCAGCGCCGGCACATGGCCAGTTCGTCGTTGGAAAGCCCCGAAGTCTCGTTGCCGAACACCAGCGCGACTTCCCCGGTAGCCGCAGTTGCGACCAGTTCCGTCGCCGCATCGCGAGCCCACAAGGCCGGTACCGCCAATTCCCGACGGCGCGCCGTCAGCGCCATGGCCAACACCGTGCCGCTCAATGCCTCCGCCAGCGAAGCCACCACCTCGGCCTGCACCAGCAGGTCGGTGGCGCCCGCCGCCATGGCATCGGTCTGGGCATCGGGAAAGGCCTTGGGCTTGACCAGCACCAGACGCGACAGTCCCATGGTCTTCATGGCCCGCGCCGCCGCACCGATGTTGCCCGGATGGCTGGGGTGCGAGAGGACGACGCGGATGCGATCGAGGACGGCGGGTGCGGGCAATGGTGTGGTGTTCATAATAGAATTGCGGCCTTCGCGCCCTTTATCGCGCCCCTCTTTGGCTGCCCCGCCGCAAAATCCATGCATCCCACGCTGAACATAGCCGTAAAAGCCGCGCGTCGCGCCGGCCAGATCATCAACCGCGCCAGCCTCGACGTCGACAAACTCAGGATCGACGTCAAACAGCAAAGCGATTATGTAACGGAGGTCGACCGCGCCGCAGAAGCCGCCATTCTGGACGTGTTGCGCGAGGCTTATCCGACCTATGGAATTCTAGCAGAGGAGTCGGGGCTGGCCGGCACCAGCGCCGACAACGAGTACCAGTGGATCATCGATCCGCTGGACGGTACCACCAACTTCATTCACGGCGTGCCCCAATATGCCATTTCGATTGGACTGGCGCACAAGGGCGTGATGACGCAAGCCGTAGTGTACGACCCCAACCGCAACGAAATCTTCACCGCCAGCAAGGGCGGCGGCGCCTTCGTCAATGAAAAGCGCATTCGCGTCGCCAAACGCTTCCGCCTCGACGAGGCGCTGATCGGCACCGGCTTCCCCTACCGCATGTTCGACCACATCGATACCTATCTGGCGATCTTTCGCGATGTCGCGCAACGCACCGCCGGCATGCGCCGTCCCGGCGCCGCCGCGCTGGACCTGGCCTGGGTCGCCTGCGGGCGCATGGACGGCTTCTGGGAACTCGGCCTGTCACCCTGGGACATGGCGGCCGGCAGTCTGCTGATCACCGAAGCCGGCGGACTGGTCGGCGATCTGTCGGGCGAAGCCAACTACATGCAGACCGGCAACATCATCGGCGGCAACCCGAAGATATTCTCGCAGTTGCTGCAGCTCATCGCACCTCACCTGACTGCACAACTCAAGGCGTAACCCGAGTCCGATGTCGGCCGCCTTGACGGCCGCCGAGCTGGCGGCGCACACCCCCGTAATGCAGCAGTGGCTGCGCGCCAAGGCCGAGCACGCCGACAAACTGTTGTTCTTCCGCATGGGAGATTTCTACGAGTTGTTCTATGAAGATGCCGAGCAGGCGGCGCGCCAGCTCGACATCACGCTGACCGCGCGCGGCCAGT
>CAZYTN010000503.1:0-1721 GCA_964650115.1 uncultured Sulfuritalea sp. | reverse complement strand
TGTACCAGCCGGTGCCGGGCAAGTTCAAGGACTACATCGCGATCCCCAAGGCCAATGGCTACCAGTCGCTGCACACGACCCTGATCGGCCCCTTCGGCACCCCGGCGGAAATCCAGATCCGCGATGCCAACATGCACCATGTCGCCGAATCCGGCGTCGCCTCGCATTGGCTGTACAAGGACGAAACGGCCCTCGATCAGTTACAGAAGAAGACCCACAAGTGGCTGCAATCGCTGGTCGAACTGCAATCCACCACCGGCGATTCCTCTGAATTTCTCGAACACGTCAAGGTCGACCTGTTCCCCAGCGAGGTCTACGTGTTCAGTCCCAAGGGCAAGATCTTCGCCCTGCCGCGCGGTTCGACACCGGTGGACCTGGCCTACGCCGTGCATACCGACGTCGGCGACCGCTGCGTCGCCTGCCGCATCAATTTTGAAACCATGCCCTTGCGCACCGAACTGCGCAACGGCGACCGGGTCGAGATCGTCACCGCGCCCAACGCCGCGCCCAACCCGGCCTGGCTGGGCTACGTCAAGAGCGCACGGGCGCGCTCCAAGATCCGCCACTTTCTCAATACCAAACAGGCCGAGGAATCCGCCGCACTCGGCGAGCGGCTGCTGACGCATGCCCTGCGCGACCTCGGCCTGGCGCTCGCCAAACTGCCTGCCCAGGCCTGGGACCGCTTCAAGCGCGCCTCGGGCGCCCGTTCACAGCGCGCGGTGCTGGCCGACATCGGCCTCGGCAAGCGCCTGCCGGCCATCGTTGCGCGCCGCCTGGCGGAAGGCGTTG
Source organism: uncultured Sulfuritalea sp. (assembly GCA_964650115.1). GTDB lineage: Bacteria > Pseudomonadota > Gammaproteobacteria > Burkholderiales > Rhodocyclaceae > Sulfuritalea. Next base: position 932 of record CAZYTN010000503.1, on the reverse strand, counting down.
AGGCGGATCCCGCCGCCGCCGCGACCCTCGCTCGCGGCCAGCAGGCGATCCTGATCCACGGCCCGGAAGGCGTTGCGGTCAAGCTCGGCAACTGCTGCCGGCCGATTCCCGGCGACCCCATCGTCGGCCTGATTCGCAAGGGCCAGGGCCTGGTGGTGCACACCCACGACTGCACGGCCATCGCCAAGCTGCGCAGCGAGCGCGGCAACTGGATCGACGTCGATTGGGAAACCGGCATCACCGGCATGTTCGAAGCCAGCATCCGCGTCGTGGCGAAGAACGTGCGCGGCGTGCTGGCCCGACTCGCCGCAGGGATCGCCGAAGCGGATTCCAACATCGTCAATATCAGCATGGACGACGACAGCGGCGATGCCACCACCCTGTTCTTCACCTTGCAGGTGACGGACCGCGTTCATCTCGCCCGCATCCTGCGCTCCCTGCGACGCGTGCCGGAAGTGGTGCGCATCGCCCGTTACGTCGACAAGAAACACTAGCCCAGAAATTCAACCAACCGAAAAGGACGCCCCATGGCCCTCTATGAATCCGAGCACACCAAATTCATGCGCGAATGGATGGAAAAGCATCCCGAAGAAAAGCTGGAACAGCAAAAGGGACGCGCCCTGTGGTGGGACAAACCGCCGCGAGCGCTGGAGACGATGAAAGACCAGCTTGCCGCCGCGGTGCCGAGCAAGCCCTACTACTACGACGCCAATTAGGCGCGCCCCGCGCCCGGCAAGCGGCGTGTCGCCGGCGCCGACTTTCCGGACAATCCGCAAGCCGTCACAAGGACAGAATCCAGCGGGCCAGGTTGCCCAGCTCGGCCGGGTCCGTGGTGTCGATGATCTTGTGCTTTTCGTCGCTACCGTCCTCCAGCTGGACCATGCGGCCGCTGGTGATGTGCTCGACGATCACTTCCACGCCATCGGGCTTGG
>CAZYTN010000502.1:0-1723 GCA_964650115.1 uncultured Sulfuritalea sp. | reverse complement strand
TGCAGCAGCAGGCGGCGCGCCCAGCCGGTGGTTTTGGCCAGGCCGTCGCCGACCTTGCTGGCCTTGCGCTGCAGCAGCCAGACTTCGCGCGGAGTCGGCGGCATTTGCGGTGGAGCAAGACCACCGCGCTTGTCGGTGTACTCGGGATCGATGCCCCATTCCTTGCGGTAGGCATCGATCGAGTCGCCGTGCGCTTCGGCATTGGTCAGCAGTTCCGCGACGTCGAAGCCGATGCCGCCGGCACCGATCACGGCGACCTTCCTGCCGGCCGGCTTGCGGCCTTCGATGAGGTCGATATAGCTGGTGACCTTGGCATGTTCGATGCCCGGAATCGCCGGCGTGCGCGGTACGATGCCGGTGGCGACGACGACATGGTCATAACCCGAAAAGTCGGCGGCGGCGACACGGCGATTCAGCTGCACATCGACCTTCAGATCCTTCAATCGCGTGCGAAAGTAGCGCAGGGTTTCGGCGAACTCTTCCTTGCCCGGAATGCGCCGCGCCAGGTTGAACTGGCCGCCGACTTCGGCGGCGGCATCGAACAGGCTGACGCGGTGGCCGCGCTCGGCGAGTAGCGTTGCTGCCGCGAGGCCCGCAGGGCCGGCGCCGACCACGGCGACGCGCTTCGGCGCGTTCGTCGGCAGAACCTCGACGTCGGTTTCATGGCAGGCAAAGGGATTGACCAGGCAGGAACACAGCCGGTGCGAAAAGATGTGGTCGAGGCAGGCCTGGTTGCAGGCGATGCAGGTGTTGATTGCATCGGCGCGGCCGGCGGCGGCCTTGTTCACGAACTCGGCATCGGCCAGGAATGGCCGCGCCATCGACACCATGTCGGCATCGCCGCGGGCGATGATCTCTTCGCCGAGCTGCGGGTCGTTGATGCGGTTGGTGGTGATCAGCGGAATCTTCACCTGCCCCATCATGCGCCGCGTGACCCAGCTGTAGGCGGCGCGCGGCACCATGGTGGCGATGGTCGGGATGCGCGCCTCGTGCCAGCCCACCCCGGTATTGATAATGGTGGCGCCGGCCTTTTCGACTTCCCTGGCCATGGCCACGACTTCGTCCCAGGTGGAACCGCCCTCGACCAGGTCGAGCATCGAGAGGCGGAAGATGATGATGAAGTTTGCGCCTACTCGTGCGCGAACTGCGCGGATGACTTCGAGGCCGAAGCGCATGCGGTTTTCCAGGCTGCCGCCCCAGCGGTCGTCGCGGTGGTTGGTCTGCGGCGCGAGGAATTCGTTGATCAGGTAGCCCTCCGAGCCCATGATCTCGACGCCGTCGTAGCCGGCGAACTGCGCCATCGCCGCGCATTGCGCGAAGTCGGCGATGGTCTTGAGGATTTCTTCCTCGCTGAGCGGGTGCGGCGTTGCAGGATTGATCGGCGCTTTTAGCGCGGACGGCGCCACCGGGCGCCTGGTGTAGGCATAGCGCCCGGTGTGCAGGATCTGCACGCAGATCTTGCTGCCGTTGGCATGCACCGCTGCGGTGATGACGCGGTGCTTTTCCGCTTCGACTTCGTTATCGAGGATCGAGGCGCCCTGCATGACGATGCTGTCCTGGTTCGGGGCGAAACCGCCGGTGACGATGAGACCGACGCCGCCCTTGGCGCGCGCCGCGTAGAAGGCCGCCAGGCGGTGATGGCTGTTGCCGATATCCTCCAGGCCGGTATGCATCGAGCCCATCAGGACGCGGTTCTTCAGCGTGGTGAAGCCGAGGTCCAGCG
>CAZYTN010000501.1:0-1724 GCA_964650115.1 uncultured Sulfuritalea sp. | reverse complement strand
CCGGCGCATTGCCGATGGTCAGCATGGTGCCGCGGAACTGGTCGATCTTCGGCTGTAGGGTTTTCAGGGCCGCCTCGTCATGGTTGTTCTTCAGGGCCTCGATCAGCGCGTCGACGAACTGTTCGGCGGTCAGGTCGCGCAGGGTCACGATGGCGACGCGCTTGGCGCCCTTGGCGTCGATTGCGTCGGCCGCGCTGCTTGCCTTTTGCGGCAGGTAAAGTCCGATCGCATAGACCTTGAAAAAGGCGCGCTTGCGCAATCCGGCGCCGTTGATCACCGTGTCGCCGGCGCCGACTTTCGTCTTGTCGTCGAACTTTACGCCGGCGACTTCGAGCGCGGCCAGTGCCGGCAGGGAAAGGGCCAGCAGCAATGCGGCAAGCAGCCTGTTCATCGTGGGGTCTCCTGGAGTTTGTAATCTGCCACAATCATATCCCACCGGGGGATACCGTCCCCGGCGCGCACCGGGGACATAACGCCGATGCGGGCATGCTATCGTCCGGGAATCTTCGATGAGGAGCATGCCATGCAAGCAAAAATCCTGGTGGTCGCCATGCTGCTGGCGTCTTCGCTGGCGCCGGCCGCGGAGTCGGCAAAGGATGTCGGCTCCATCGCGGCAGATCGCGAGGCGGTGGCCGTCACGGTCTACAACGATGATCTGGCCCTGGTGAAAGAGCGGCGCCGGGTCGATCTGCCGGGCGGCCTCACGCGCCTGTCGCTGCGCGAAGTGGCGGCGCAGATGCGCCCCGAGACGGCTCTGCTGCGTGCGGCCTCCGGGCCCGCATTGACGCTCGTCGAACAGAACTTCGACTTCGACCTGCTGACGCCGCAGAAGCTGCTGGAAAAATATGTCGGCCGCGAGGTGACGGTGATCCGTCCGCATCCCAGCAACGACAGCGAGCGGCGCGAACGCGCCACGGTGCTGGCGGCCGGGCAGGGCACGGTATTGCGTTTCGCCGACCGCATCGAGACCGGTGTGCCCGGACGCCTGGCCTTCGACAGCGTGCCGCCGAACTTGCGCGACCGTCCGACCTTGTCGGTCCTGCTCGAAGCCGGCGGCGGCAAGCAGGCGGTGGAATTGTCCTACCTGACCGGCGGCCTGTCGTGGAAGGCCGATTACGTCGCGAATCTGGCCACCGACGGCAAGAGCCTCGACCTCAATGGCTGGGTGACGCTGACCAATCGCAGCGGCGCCGGCTTCGACGACGCCACGCTGCAACTGGTGGCCGGCACGGTGAATCGGGTGCGGCAGGCCGACATGCGGGTGATGGCCATGGCCGCGCCGGCGGCCCGCGCCAAGGCGGCGGAGGCGACGCAGGAGGCGCTGCTGGACTACCATCTCTACAGCTTCGAGCGGCCCACCTCCATCGCCGACAACCAGACCAAGCAGCTCGCGCTGCTCTCGGCCAGCGCCGTGCCGGTGCGCCGCGAATACCTGCTGGCCGGCAACGAGTACTACTACCGCGACCGCTATGGACAGGTCGGGCAGAAGTTCAAGCCGGCGGTTTTCCTCGAGTTCGAAAACAAGGGCGGTCAGCTCGGCAAACCCCTGCCGGCGGGCATCGTGCGTGTCTATGCGAAGGACAGCAAGGGCGCGGCACAGTTCGTCGGCGAGGACCGCATCGAGCACACGGCGAAGAACGAGAAGCTCAAGCTCAGGCTGGGCGAGGCCTTCGACATCACCGCCGAGCGCAAGCAGACCAGCTACCGCAAGATTGCCGACAATG
>CAZYTN010000500.1:0-1743 GCA_964650115.1 uncultured Sulfuritalea sp. | reverse complement strand
TTGCTGGATGCAGGCTACCCTGTGGTGATGTCATGAATTACGGAAGTCTCAATAGTGGAACTGCTCTTCCTCGGTCGAGCCGTGCAGCGCGGTCACCGACGACGCACCGCCCTGGATCACGGTGGTCACATCGTCGAAGTAACCGGTGCCAACTTCCTGCTGGTGCGAGACGAAGGTATAGCCGCGGTCGCGGGCGGCGAATTCGGGCTCCTGTACCTTCTCGACGTAGGCCGTCATGCCGCGCGCCACATAGTCCTGCGTCAGGTCGTACATGTGGTACCACATGTTGTGGATACCGGCGAGGGTGATGAACTGGTACTTGTAGCCCATGGCGCCGAGTTCGCGCTGGAACTTGGCGATGGTGGCATCGTCGAGGTTCTTCTTCCAGTTGAACGAAGGCGAGCAGTTGTAGGCCAGCAGCTTGCCGGGGAACTTGGCGCGGATGGCTTCGGCGAAAGCCTTGGCGAATGCCAGATCCGGCGTGCCGGTTTCGCACCACACCATGTCGGCGTAGGGGGCGTAGGCAAGGCCGCGGCTGATGGCCTGGCCCAGACCTTTCTTGGTCTTGTAGAAGCCTTCGGAAGTGCGCTCGCCGGTGATGAAGGGTTTGTCGTTCTCGTCGACGTCCGAGGTCACGAGGTCAGCAGCTTCGGCGTCGGTACGAGCCAGAATGATGGTCGGTGTGCCCATGACGTCGGCAGCCATGCGCGCGGCGATCAGCTTCTGCACGGCTTCCTGTGTCGGCACCAGTACCTTGCCGCCCATGTGGCCGCACTTCTTTACGGACGCGAGCTGGTCTTCGAAATGCACACCGCCGGCTCCGGCGCGGATCATGGCCTTCATCAGTTCGAAGGCGTTCAGTACGCCGCCGAAACCCGCTTCAGCATCGGCCACGATCGGCACGTGATAGTCGATGTAGCCTTTGTCGCCGGCATTCACGCCTTTGGAATGCTGGATTTCGTCGGCGCGGCGGAAGGAGTTGTTGATACGCTCGACCACCTTCGGCACCGAGTCCACGGGATAGAGTGACTGGTCCGGATACATCGACGCATAGCTGTTGTTGTCGGCGGCAACCTGCCAACCGGAAAGGTAAATGGCCTTGATGCCGGCCTTGACCTGCTGCATCGCCTGACCGCCGGTGAGTGCGCCGAGGCAATTGACATAGGGGGTGTTATTGACCAGATTCCACAGCTTGTCGGCGCCGCGGCGCGCCAGCGTGTATTCGATGGGGAAGGAACCGCGCAGGCGTACCACGTCGTCGGCGCTGTAGCCGCGCTTGATGCCTTTCCAGCGGGGGTTTTCAGCCCAGTCCTTGGCCAGGGCGGCGGCTTGTGCTTTACGATCAGTCATGTTCAATCCTCTAGAGGGGTTTGTCGAAGGGGGTGCTCCAAAGTGGGAGCAGTAACGACAGTATAATGACGTTTTTGCGTTGCAGCAATAGTCTTATATAAGAGCTGTACATAATTTTTATTGTTATTTAACAGTTAATTGAATTCTGTTTTTCATAATGCGAGAAGCGTTTCGCAAAATAGAGGATTCTAGCTTTATTGATATATGTCTTATATAAGACTAGGTTCAATGCAGAGCCGTGGCGCTGACGATTACCCCGTCCTCGTCTGCATACAACCATTCGCCGGGTATAAAAGTGACTCCGCCGAAACTCACCGGAACATCGGCGTCGCCGACATTTTTCTTCACCGTCTTCATCGGGTGGGTGTCGATCGCAAACACCCCGATATCCAT
>CAZYTN010000499.1:0-1754 GCA_964650115.1 uncultured Sulfuritalea sp. | reverse complement strand
TGGCCGATGGCGATGGCGCCGCCGTTCGGGTTGGTCTTCTTCGGGTCGAGGCCGAGCACCTTGGCCACGGAGAGCGACTGGGCGGCGAAGGCTTCGTTCGACTCGATGACGCCGATGTCGTCGAGCTTCAAGCCGGCCTTGGCCAGCGCGATGCGCGTCGACGGGATCGGGCCCTCGCCCATGACGTCGTTGGGCACACCGCCGATGCCGTAGGCGACCAGACGGGCCATCGCCTTGTGGCCGCCGGCGGCGGCCTTGGCCGCGTCGGCCAGCACCAGGAAGCCGGCGCCGTCGTTGATGCCGGAAGCATTGCCTGCCGTTACGGTGCCGGCCTTGTCGAACGCCGGCTTCATCTTGGCCAGCGATTCCATGGTGGTGGCGGGCTTGATGTGCTCGTCGGTGTCGAACACGACGTCGCCCTTGCGCGTCTTGAGGGTGATCGGCACGATCTGTTCCTTGAAGTAGCCGGCGGCAACGGCGGCAGCGGCGCGGCGGTGCGATTCGCAGGCGAGTTCGTCCTGCATTTCGCGCGTGAAGCCGTGCTTCTTGGCCAGGTTCTCGGCGGTGATGCCCATGTGGCCTGCGCCAAACGGATCGGTCAGCGCGCAAACCATCGCGTCGAGCATCTTGGTGTCGCCCATGCGGGCGCCGGTACGCATCGCAGCGGACAGATAGGCACCGCGCGACATGACTTCGACGCCGCCGCCGATGGCGAAATCGGCATCGCCAAGCATGATCGCCTGAGCGGAATTGACGATGGCCTGCTGCGCCGAACCGCAAAGGCGGTTGACCTGGAACGCCACCGATTCCATTGTCATGCCGCCCTGGATCGTCGCGTTGCGATGGACGTAGGCGTAGCGCCCTTCGGTCGGAACGACATTGCCGACCGTGGCAAAGGTGATGGCCTTGGGGTCGACGCCGGAACGGGCGATGGCCTCCTTGATGACCAGACCGCCCAGGTCGGCCGGCTCCGTGCCGGCCAGCGAACCATTGAAAGTGCCCACGGCGGAACGCGCGGCGCTCAGTACAACGACTTCTCTCTTGTCAGCCATCAAAAACTCCTTTTTTAAGTATCAACCGCCGACCAATCCGGAAACCCAGATCAAGGCCAGCACTGCCAGACCGAGCACGAGACTGCGCCAGACGAGGCCTATCGTGCTCTGCATGAAATCGGGGTCGGCATCTTCGCCCAGCCCCAACTCGGGACGATCACCAGACTCGCCCATTTCCTGAATCACATCGTGCACCGGCATGCCCAACCGCACTCCCAGGGCACCGGCACCGCTGGCCAGCAGTATACCGGAGCCGCCTTCCGGCCACCTTACAGCCTGCGTGCGCCAGCAATGCACGGCATCCTCGAAATCGCCGACCACGGCAAACGAGGCCGCCGTCACGCGGATTGGCAACCAGTCGATCAGCGCGAAAGCCTGGTGCGCGAACTGGCCGAACTCGCCGAACTCGATTTCGCTGCGCCGGCCCCAGAGATCGTCGAAGGAATGCGCGAGGCGATACAACACTGCACCCGCCGGGCCCAGCACTGCAAACCACAGCAGCGGCGCAAAGACATGACGATGCGACGAGAGCAGGCCCTGTTCGATCGCCAGGCGAGCTATCTCGCCGGAAGTCAGGCGGTCGCCGGTGCGTCCGCGCCAGTGCGCGAGCAACTGACGCGCCTGGTCGATTTCGCCCTGACGCAGCGCCAGATGAATATTGGTAAAGAAATGGCTGAACTGGCGAAAACCCATGGTCAGGTA
>CAZYTN010000498.1:0-1755 GCA_964650115.1 uncultured Sulfuritalea sp. | reverse complement strand
CCAAGCCGCCGATGCGCAGCGATGCCCGGCGCCGGATCAACGCGCCGCTGCGGGTGATGCATGGGCTGGCAACCGTGCATCAGAGGCTTTCCGGTCGCGGCAGCGGCACCGACAGTGTCGAAACATGGGTGATCGACGACGTCAGCCTGGGTGGCCTCGGCGCGCAAGCGACCATATCGAACCCCGACTGGATCCGCATCGGTGGCCTGGTCGGCGTGCAACCGGACGGTGGCGAGAACTGGCTGATCGGTATCGTCCGTCGCTATGTTCGCACCGGGCAGAAACAGGCCTCGGTCGGTATCCAGACCGTGTCGAAAACGCCGCGCGCCGTGTTTGCCGATGCCGGCGGCTTGTACACCGAGGCGTTGCTGCTCGATGTTCCGGAAGTCGGCGAGTATGCCCGCATGGTGGTGCCGGCCAACGCACTCGAAGACAAGATGGCGTTGTTGTTCACCCTCGACGACAAGAATGCCCGCCTGCATCCGCGGGAGACGCTGGTGACCGGCGCCGATTTCGTCATCGCGAATTTCTTCGTACAGTCGTTCAGCTGATCAGCCCTTTCCCATCCCGGCAACAGAGCCTGATGCTGCGATCTGGTCAGCCATCCCTAGCCCGTCATTGCCAGCCCAGAACCGATGGAAACCCCAGAGCACGCCGACGAGTGGTCGCGGATTGCCGGAAGCACCCAGGTACTGATCCGGTCCCGCATCGAGATCGCCGCCGTCCTGCAATCGCTGGTTGACGGCAATCATCTGCTGGTATCTCACCACCAGGTGCACGATCAGCTGTTCATCGCCAATCTGCACCGGGTATGCGCCGAGCAGAACTTCATTGTCGTCGGCTATAGCGATAACAAGACGGCCAATGTCGAAATGTTTACCGCGGGAGCCATACTCTTTCGTGCCAGCCACCCCAGGGGGTGCGTCGGATTCATGGCAAGCCATCCGGTCGAACAGGATGATCCGATGCGGGGAATTCGATTCGACTTTCCCGACGTCCTGTTCGTTGAACAGCGGCGCGCGCACCAGCGTATCCAGGTCGTTCCCGAGACGAAGTTGAACTGTCTTGCCGACGCCGGTGGAATCACGCCGTTTGATGCCCGCATTGTCGATATCGGGCTGTCGGGCCTCGGCGTCATGGTCTATGACCCGACAATCAATTTGCGTCCGGGTACGGTGCTCGCCGGGTGCTGCATCGACTTGCCTGATGGCAGCGTGGTTTGCGTGGACATAGAGGTCGTGAATTCGGTCCGCCTTGGCCTGCGCGACGGCAGCTCGGCTTTTCGTGCGGGATGCCGCTTCATCGGCAATCCGGAAAAGATCGACAGGCTGCTGAAGGTTTTCGTCCTCGACCTCGAGCGGCACGACGGACAAGGTGGCGACTGAACCCTGCCGTGGCGGAATCGGGATTCCCGACTCGGTTATTTGGTCTGGCGCAGTGCTGATTTCGGTCGGAAGGCCTTGACCACGCCCTCGCGGGTCTCGACGTAAGGCCCGCCGATAAGGTCGAGGCAATAGGGCACCGCGGCGAAAATGCCGGGCACCACCTGTTTGCCTTCGGCATCCTTGACGCCTTCCAGCGTCTCCCTGATCGACTTCGGCTGTCCCGGCAGGTTGAGGATCAGCGATTTTCCCCTGATCACGCCGACCTGGCGCGACAGGATTGCCGTCGGCACGAAGGCCAGCGAAATCTGCCGCATCTGCTCGCCGAAGCCGGGCATGACTTTGTGCGCCACCGCCAGCGTGGCTTCCGGTG
>CAZYTN010000497.1:0-1758 GCA_964650115.1 uncultured Sulfuritalea sp. | reverse complement strand
CGTGCGGCCGGATCATCGCCGAGGCGATGCGCATGCCGCCGGTGAAGTTGGGCGAGACGATGGCGTCGGCGCCGGCCTTGCGCATCTTCTCGACGTTGCGCATCTCGTTGCAACGCGCAACTACGCGTACGCCGGGCGCCAGTTGCTTGGCGGTAAGCGCGATCATCAGATTGCGGCTGTCATCGCCGGTAACGGCGAAAACGCCATGGGCGTCGGCGATGTTCGCCTCGACCAGCACGTCGTCGTCCACCGCGTCGCCATGGATGTAGAGCAGGCCGGGCTTCTTCTCGGCCTGAGCCTCAAGCTGTTCGAGCTTCTCGTCGACGGCGATGTAGTGGCGGTTGGTGGCCTCGAGCTCCTGGGCAACATTACGGCCAACCCGGCCAAAGCCGCAAACGATGTAGTGCCCGTGCAGCTTCTTCATGATCTTGTCCATCCGCCGTCTCCGCATCGACTTGTCGAAATCGCTGGCCAGAACGATGGCCGTCACGCTTGAAAAGAAATAGGTCATTACGGCGATACCGGAAAACGAGATCGCCATGGTGAAAATCTCTGTCTCCGGCCGGTGCCAGACCTCCACGCCGGCGCCGTAGCCGATCGTGGCGACCATCAGGAAGGTCATGTAGAAAGCGTCGAGCCAGCCGGTTTCGGCGCCACCAAGATGCTTGTAACCTACCGTACCCGCACCCATGATCGCGGCGAAGGCGAGCAGCGCGATACCGATCGACAGACGCGCGCGGTGAAAAACCTCCTGGGTGTTGCTGTCGGAAATCATGAGTTCTGGAACAAGGCGACGTGGCGTCGGCGCCGACTATTTCGGATCGGCCGATTTTACCCGCTGTTCCCTTCCGCTACGCTTGTATCATTAGTCGCATGTATCAACACCTGTTCTCGATTCTGCTGCTCCTCACTGCCGCCGTAGTCGCCGTCGCGGTGGTTCGCCGTTTCCGCCGGCCGAGCATGCTTGCCTATCTTGCCATCGGCATGGCGCTGGGCCCCCACGGACTTGGCTTGCTGGCTGAAAGCGCCGAGGTGCAAAGCTTCGCCGCCTTCGGCCTCGTCTTCCTGATGTTTTCCATCGGCCTCGAGTTCAGCCTGAAGCGCCTGCAGGCAATGCGCTCCATGGTGTTCGGCTTCGGCTTGTCGCAGGTGGCGCTGACGGCGCTGGGCACCGGTCTGACGACCGTGCTGGCCTACGGCCAGGACTGGAAAAGCGGCATCGCCGTGGGGCTGGCGGTGGCGATGTCCTCCACCGTAATCGTGGCCAAAATGCTCTCCGACCGCTTCGAGCTGCACTCCCGTTCGGGGCGACAGACCATGGGAGTGCTGCTGTTCCAGGATCTCGCCGTGGCCCCCTGCCTGATCCTGCTGCCGGCGCTGGCCACCTCCGGCGATGACCTGCTGCGCTCGCTGGCGGTGGCAGCGGTGGAGGCCGTGGCCGTCCTCGCACTGCTGATCTGGCTGGGAAAAAGACTGATGGGGCGCATTTTCGATGCCGTGGCAAGAGTCCGCTCGAATGAATTGCTGGTATTGACCACGCTGTGGATCGTCGTCGGCCTGTCCTTCCTGACTGCCCAAAGCGGCCTGTCGCTGGCGCTGGGCGCCTTCGTCGGCGGCATGCTGATTTCGGAGACGGCCTATCGCCACCACGTCGAAGCCGACATCCGGCCGTTCCGCGACATCCTGCTCGGCCTCTTCTTCGTCACCGTCGGCATGATGCTGGACCTCCGGTATGTGCTGGCCAATGCCCACAAGCTG
>CAZYTN010000496.1:0-1761 GCA_964650115.1 uncultured Sulfuritalea sp. | reverse complement strand
CGCAGGACGGGCGCATCGTCGTGGCGCAGAACTACACGCCGGGCGGCATCAAGGCCTTCGATGCCGAGACCCTCGAACTCCTGTCCGAGGTACCCGCCGAATACGCGCCGGGGCGGTTCTCCAAGGTGGTCGGCCTCGCCGACGTGCCGGGCAACAAGTTCGCCTACGCGCTGTTCGATGGCGGTGAAATCTGGGTCAGCGATTTCACCGATCCGAAGAAGTCCGTCACGCAGCGCTATCCTGCCGGCCAGCAACCCTATGACGGGCTGGTGACGCCCGATGGCCGCTACTACCTGGCCGGGCTTTTCGGCGAGGACGGCATCGCACTGCTTGATCTCTGGCAGCCGGAAAAGGGCGCGCGCAAGATCCTCGAAAAATACGGCCGCGGCGAGGAAAAGCTGCCGGTGTTCAAGATGCCGCATCTGCGTGGCTGGTCTGTCGCCGCGGGCCGCGCCTGGCTGCCGGCGATCGGCCGCCACGAAGTGCTGGTGGCCGACGCGGCGACCTGGAAGGAGACCGGCCGCGTCGCGGTCAAGGGTCAGCCGGTGTTCGTCATGGCCAGCCCCGACGGGCGCCAGATCTGGGTTAACTTCGCCTTCCCCGACAACGGCTGGGTGCAGGTGATCGACACCTTGACGGCCAAGGTGGTGCGGACCCTGCAACCGGGCAAGGCGGTTCTGCACATGGAATTCACGCCGCGCGGCGAGGCCGTCTGGCTCTCGGCGCGCGATGACAATCGTGTCGTGATCTACGACACGCGGAACTTCGCCAGGCTGGGCGAGATTCCTGTCGATGCTCCGTCGGGCATCTTCTTCACCAGTCGCGCCGCCCGCATTGGATTCTGACCATGGACTCGCCCTACACGCTGCTTGAATTTGCCCTGCTCAACGACTGGCAGCGCGACTTCCCCATTACGGCGCAGCCGTTCGCCGAGCTTGCCGCAAAAGTTATGCGAAGCGGTATCCACTCGGACGGCGCTGACGAGACGGCGATTCTGGCGACCCTCAGGCGCTTGCAGGCGCGCGGCGCCATCAGCCGCGTCGGCGCCGTGTTGGCGCCGCGCCGTATCGGCGCCTCGACGCTGGCGGCACTCGCCGCGCCGGCCGCGGAGATCGAGCGTATTGCAGCGCTGGTCAGCGCGCGGCCCGAAGTGAATCACAATTACCAGCGCGAACACACCTACAACCTCTGGTTCGTCGCCACTGCCGCCGACCCGGCGACACTGGCCGCCGCGCTGGCGGCGATAGAGCGCGACACCGGCTGCGCGGTGATCTCCCTGCCACTCGAACAGGAATATCACATCGACCTCGGTTTTGACCTGAAATCGGCGCACAAACACCATGCCGGGCTTGCCGGCACGCCGGTGCGCGCGACCGATGCCGTCGAGCGACGACTGATTGCCGCGCTGCAGCCCGGCCTCGAACTGGTGCCGCGTCCCTTCGCGCGCCTCGGCGAACGCGCAGGCATGAACGAGGACGAGGTGTTGGGACGGCTCGCCGGCTGGCTGGACGAGGGCCTGATCAAGCGCTTCGGCGTGGTGGTGCGCCACCACGAACTGGGCTACCGTGCCAATGCCATGGTGGTATTCGATTTGCCCGATGCCGCGGTCGACCGCATCGGCCTGCAGTTCGCCGCCGAGCCCGGCGTTACGCTGTGCTATCGCCGCACGCGCAGCCTGCCGGAGTGGCCCTACAACCTCTACTGCATGGTGCATGGCCGTTCGCGCGAAGATGCACAACCGGTGATCGAACGCCTGGGCCG
>CAZYTN010000495.1:0-1769 GCA_964650115.1 uncultured Sulfuritalea sp. | reverse complement strand
CTGGCGCGCGAGGGTTTCACGATGGTCGCGGCGGATTTCATCCGCAACTATACGGATGTGCTTGGCGGCGACCTCAAGACCATTGCCTTCACCCCGGTTCTGCTCCCGGTCGGCAACCAGAGCAACAACGACTTCGGCACGCTCAACCACCTCAACCCTGCAGCCAAGCTCTACCTGCTGTATCGCGACACCGACATCGACTTCACCTGGCTCGGCCGTGGCAGCCGCACGCCGCGCTTTGGCTTCGACTTCTCGCGCAACCTGAGCACAGCGCTGGAGATTCATGGCGAGTGGGCAAAGATCCGCGATTTCGAGCAGCGCAGCATCGATGCTTCCGGCACGGTGACGAGCCGGAAGAGCGATGTCACCAGCTATCTGCTGGGCCTGCGTTACCTCACCGAAAACGATACGACCTGGATCGCCGAGCTATACCGCAACGGGACCGGCTTCACGGAGGCCCAGCTCAATGATTTCCACTCCCTCGTCGATAGCGGCAACCCCATGCTGTTCAACAAGGCCAGGCAGATCGGGCCACTTTACAGCCGGTCCAATGTCGGCGAACGCTACCTGTATCTCAGGGCGAGCCAGAAGGAGCCCTTCTACATCGTCTATTTCACGCCTTCGGCGACGCTGATCGCCAATCTCGCTGACCAAAGCTGGTCGCTGACGCCGGAACTGCTCTACACCGGCATCACCAATCTCGACCTGCGCCTGCGTGCGGCCTGGCTGCATGGAAAAGCCAACAGCGATTTCGGCGAGAAGCAGAACGACCGCAAGCTGGAACTGATGGTGCGTTATTACTTTTGACCGCCGTCCTGCGAGCGCCGACTGTCGACAGTCGAATCAGCCGGCCAGTGCCTCCATCGGCACATGAAAACGCTTCGCCAGCGCCTTTACCTGCCGCAGATTTGGGGCACGTTTGCCTGAGAGGATTTCGGACACCACGCTTTGCGGCCCGACCTCGGGCAGCTCGGATTGCTTGATGCCGTGTTCCTCCATCAGGTAGGCCAGAAGCGAGGCCGGCGTGGCAGAATCGGGCCAGGGATGAACTCGCTCTTCGTACTGGCGGATGCGGTCGGCCACCAGCGATACGAGGCCAAATACCGGATGGCTTTCGTTATCGCCGAAGCGGTCGAAACATTCCTCGACAAACTCCAGCAACTCGGCGTAGTGCGCCTCGTCGCGAATCGGCGCAGCCAGCCCCAGGGCGTCATTCACGACGGCCCAAGGGGCGAGAATATCTGTAACGCTCATTTCCACTCTCCCTTGTCGTAGTCGGCGTGCGTCAGCACCGCCTTGACGAACACTTGTTGCACCGAAAACAGCACTGTCGCCACCAGTCGATACTTGTTGCCATGAATGTTGAACACCATCCGGTCACCCACCTTGTCGGCACTGGTGAACGCCGTGCGCAGTTCGGCAAAGTTGCGATATGTTCCCTTCTCGATCAGCCTGCGCCAAGCCTGCAACGAGGTTTCCGCATCGGCATGCACTTGGGCGAATTCGCGCAGCACCCGATTGGATATCAGCTTCATGCAGCAATGATATAGCAAACTGCTATATTGGTAAAGGGTCAGTATTGTCCGATGAAATTTAAGCGGCAAGCGCGTAGCGACTTCTGCCGAACGCCAGTTGACCGCAAGCCCCATCACGCAAATACTGCCGTCTCTGTGCCGACACAGCCGGCCCGCCCCAACATTTGAGCAGATAAAACCATGCGCACCGAAACTCCCCACGCCATCTATCTCAAGGATTACACCCCGCCGGCC
>CAZYTN010000494.1:0-1773 GCA_964650115.1 uncultured Sulfuritalea sp. | reverse complement strand
ACCAGGCGCACGGCGTCGCGGCGCAAGGTGTTGCCGGCCATCTGTTCCCTGCCGATCTGCATGAACTCGTTGGGATCGCCGCGATTCACGGCTTCGACCAGCGCGTTGTTCATGTCGAGAAGCTCATAGACCGCCTGACGGCCCTGGTAACCCGTGTTGGCGCAGTGACTGCAGCCCGTGCCATGCCGGTACTGGATGCCGTCCACCCGGTCGCCGAGTTCCACCTTGAGCCACAAATGTTCATTAGGCATGGGAGCGTAAGGAATCGAGCAGTTCTCGCAGATGACGCGCACCAGGCGCTGCGCCAGCACCATCTGGATCGAGAGCGCCACCATGTAGCGCGGCACGCCCATGTCGAGCAGACGAATCGGCGTCGACAGGGCATCGTTGGTGTGCAGCGTTGACAGTACGAGGTGGCCGGTCATGGCGGCGCGCATGCCGATTTCCGCGGTTTCCTGGTCGCGCATTTCGCCCAGCAGGATGATGTCCGGATCCTGGCGCAGTGCGCTGCGCAGCACGCGACTGAAGGACAGGTCGATTTTCTCATGCACCTGCACCTGATTCAGTCCCGGCAGCCGGTACTCGACCGGGTCCTCGACAGTGATGATCTTCTTTTCCGGCGTGTTCAGTTCGTTGAGCGCCGCGTACAGCGTGGTGGTCTTGCCCGAGCCCGTGGGACCGGTCACCAGGACGATGCCCGACGGCCGCGCGATGGAATGGCGAAAGCGTTCCAGAATGCGCGGCGGCATCAGCAACCTGTCGAGCTGCAACAGGCCGGTATTCTGTGCCAGCAGACGCATGACCACGGACTCGCCGTGCTGGGTCGGCATCGACGAGATCCGGATATCGACTGCCGTATTGCGCAACTTGATATTGAAGCGGCCATCCTGCGGCAGGCGTTTTTCGGAGATGTCGAGGCCGGACATCAGCTTGAGACGCAGCACCAGTGCCGTTGAAATCTTCGAATCGGCCTCGGTCTGGACATGCAGCACGCCGTCGATGCGGAAGCGGATCAGCACGGACTTTTCCTGCGGCTCGATATGAATGTCGGAAGCGCGCATCTTCAGCGCCTCTTCGAACACCGTGTTGAGCAGCTTGACGACCGGCGCATCCTCGGCGCCAGCGGTGAGGCCGAGAATGTTGCCGAACTCGACCGACAAATCGCCCATGTCGGCCGTGAGTTCCCTGGCCAAACCGCTGATTTCCGCGGCGCGGCTGTAGACGCGGTCAATGGCGGCCAGAAGCTGGCTCTCGGTCACCACGGCAAGATCGATCTCGCGCTTCAGGATGCGCGCCAGTTCGTCGAAAGCCGTGAGATCCGTCGGGTCGGCCATGCCGACGACCAGCAGGCCGGCGCGCTCGCTCAGTACCAGCGCACGATGCCGGCGCGCCTGGGCCTCCGGCAAGAGCTTGATCAGGTCAGGCTTGGTCTTGAAGGTTTTGAGGTCGACGAAATCTGCGCCGATCTGACGGGCGAGGCCGGTGGAAATCCCCTCTTCCGTAACATAGCCGCTTTCCACCAGTACCCGGCCGAGCTTGCGACCCGAGCGCTTTTGTTCCTCCAGCGCAAGCTTGAGCTGCTCCCCGGTCAGGAGGTTCTGCTGCACCAGCATGTCACCAAGGCGGATTTTTTCCGGGCGTGCCATCAGGCAATCTCCAAAGCGGCCGTAGAATCAAAGCGGTTATGGCGTGATTCTGCACGAAATTTACGGCGTAATCGTATGATTTTTCACAAACTACAGTTTTTCGGAGGCAGCTGCAAGTGTTCCACGT
>CAZYTN010000493.1:0-1775 GCA_964650115.1 uncultured Sulfuritalea sp. | reverse complement strand
GCCGGCTGCGCACGGCGGCCTGCTCGTCCGGGGACAGCGTGGTGACGTCGCGGCCTTCGAGGTGGTAGGAACCCGCATCTGGACGGTCGAGCAATCCGAGCAGGTTGAGCAGGGTCGACTTGCCGGAACCCGACGGCCCCATGATCGCCACGTATTCGCCGGGCTCGATGCCGACATCGAGCCGGTTCAGCGCATGTACCGTACTGTCGCCGAGGTGGAAGACGCGCTCGATGCCGGCAAGCTGGATTACGGCCATGCCATTTGGCTTTCCGGTTTGACCCAAAGTTCAGCCGAGCGTGAACTCCCTCTCCCTTGATGGGAGAGGGCTGGGGAGAGGGTGGCTAGAACGTCCGCCCCCCTCCAACTCCCCCCATGAAGGGGGGAGGGCCGGGTTGTCATGCGCTTGGTTGGGTCGGCTAAATTTCATGGCTAATCGCTATTTCGATTTGTCATCCGCCGTAGCGCGGGCGCCGACTTTCACGCCTTCGCGCTCCAGCGAAATGACGATGCGCTCGCCCTCGCTCAGCCCCTCGACGATTTCCGTGAATTCCCAGTTGGCCATGCCGGCTTTCACCGTGCGCTCTTCGAGCTTGCCGCTGTCGGCGTTGAGCACCATCACTTTCGAACCTTCGATCAGGGCCGCGGTCGGCACCCGCAGCACCTTGGGCCGGCTGTTGAGCACGATCTCGACATCGGCGCTGTAGCCCACCAGCAGGTTGACCCCGGCCGGGCGCTCGAAATCCACTTCGACATCGACGGTCCGCGCCTGCTTTTCCACCGCCAGGACATAGGGTGCGACGCGTCGCACCCTGCCGGCCAGCGGTTGCCTGGGCAGGGCATCGAGCGCGACGCGCACCGGCAGGCCGACCGTGATCTTCGGCGCATCGACTTCATCCATCGGCGCCTTGACGTAGAGGCAGGATTCGTCGATCAGGTCGATGGCGGGCGGCGTCGGCACGCCCGGCGGCGAGGGCGTCGAATACTCGCCGAGTTCGCCGACGATCTTGGCCACGGTGCCGTCGAAGGGAGCGTAGAGCACCATGCGGCCCTGCTCCACCCTGGTCACGCCGACCCGCGCCGCGGCCTGGGCGACATCGGCGCGCGCGGTTTCGCAGGCGGCGCTGCGGGCATCGGCCTCGCTGCGCGCCGTATCCTCGCGCGCCTCGGAGACAAAGCCCTTGGCCCGCAGCGAGGTCTGGCGCTCGGCCTCGCGCGTGGCGCTGGCCGCCGTGGTGCATACCTCCTTGACACGCCGCGCGGCCATCGCGCGCTGCGCCTCGGCCAGGGTCTGCTGCGCCTTCTGGTCGTCGTTCCACAACTTCATCAAAAGCTGGCCCTTCTTGACCTTGTCGCCTTCCTTGACGCCGAGGTATTCAATGCGCCCGCCCATGATGGTCGACAGCCGCGTGCGCAGGCAGGCTTCGACCGTGCCGGCACGGGTATTCACCACCGTGGATTCGACATTGCCGCGATCGACGGACTTCAGCACCACGCTGACCGGCTTGCTGCGCGTGCTCCAGAACCAGGCGCCGACGGCGAGGGCAAGAACGATGAGCGCCGGCAAAACCCGGCGCAGGAGGAAGGATGTGTTCATGGCGGGGGATTATGCCGCGTTTGCTATGATTCGGCTCCCCCCGAACACGGCAGGCGCGCGGCAATGATCAAGATCTACGGCATCAAGAATTGCGACACGATGAAGAAGGCCTTCGCCTGGTGCGATGCCAACAGCATCAGCTACGAATTCCACGACTACAAGAAGCAGGGCGTGCCGCGCG
>CAZYTN010000492.1:0-1784 GCA_964650115.1 uncultured Sulfuritalea sp. | reverse complement strand
TGGTCAAGTTCTATACCGCGGCGCGCGGCAAGGGCGTCAAGCCCATCATCGGCTGCGACGTCTGGATAGGCGACGATGCGGCGGACAAGAACGACGGCCCGGCGCGCCTCTTGCTGCTGGCAAAAAATCGCGCCGGCTATCTGCGCCTGTGCGAACTGCTGTCCGCCGCCTATCTGGCGCCGCGCCGTCACGGCCGCGCCGAGATCACCCGCACCCAGCTTGGCCAGGGCGACAACGGCGGCCTGATTGCGCTCTCGGGCGGGCCGCTGGGCGACATCGGACAATTGCTCGCAGCCGGCAAGCTGGATCAGGCCGATGTGCGCGCACAAGCCTGGGCGCAACTATTCCCGGGCGCCTATTACGTCGAGGTGCAGCGCCCGGCCGGTCCGGATTCCGCGGCCAGCGAAGTGCTGGTGGCCGCCAGTGTCGACCGTGCCGCGCGCATGGGCCTGCGGGTGGTGGCGACGCACCCGGTGCAGTTTCTCCGGCGCGACGACTACAAGGCGCACGAGGCGCGGGTCTGCATCGCTGATGGCTATGTGCTGGGCGATACGCGCCGACCGAAGCGCTACAGCGCGGAACAGTACTTCAAGACCCAGGCCGAGATGGCCGAACTCTTTGCCGACCTGCCCGAGGCCCTGCAGAATTCGGTGGAAATCGCCCGCCGCTGCAACCTCACCGTAGAGCTGGGCAAGAGCCGCCTGCCGGATTTTCCGACCCCGGCCGGCGAGCCGCTGGAGGCCTTCCTCGCCAGCGAGTCGCATGCCGGCCTCGTGCGCCGGATGGAATTACTGTATCCCGACGTCGCGGAACGCGAGAAGCAGCGCCAGACCTACGTTGATAGGCTCGATTTCGAGATCGCGACCATCATCAAGATGGGCTTTCCCGGCTACTTCCTGATCGTTGCCGACTTCATCAACTGGGCCAAGCACAACGGCGTGCCGGTCGGTCCGGGGCGCGGCTCCGGCGCGGGCTCGCTGGTGGCCTACAGCCTGGGCATCACCGACCTCGATCCGCTGCGCTACGACCTGCTGTTCGAGCGCTTCCTGAATCCGGAGCGCGTTTCGATGCCGGATTTCGACATCGACTTCTGCCAGGAAGGGCGTGACCGCGTCATCGATTACGTCAAGAACAAGTACGGCGCGCATGCCGTGTCGCAGATCGTCACCTTCGGCACCATGGCGGCCAAGGCGGTGATCCGCGATGTCGGGCGCGTGCTCGATCTCGGCTACAACTTCGTCGACCAGTTTGCCAAGCTGATTCCCAACGAACTGGGCATCACGCTGAAGGATGCGCTGGAGAAGGAACCGGTGATCCGCCAGCGCATCGATAGCGAGGAGGAAGTCGCCGAACTCTGGGCGCTGGCGCTGAAGCTCGAGGGACTCGCGCGCAACGTCGGCATGCATGCCGGTGGCGTGCTGATCGCGCCGGGCAAACTCACCGATTTCTGTCCGCTGTATTCACCGGACGGCACGAGTTCGGTGGTGTCGCAATTCGACAAGGACGACGTCGAGAAGGCCGGCCTGGTCAAGTTCGACTTCCTCGGCCTGCGCACCCTGACCATCCTCGATGAGGCGGTGCGCCTGGCGCAGGAAGTCGAAGGCGTAGCCATCGACCTTGCCACGCTGCCGCTCGACGACCGCGAAACCTATGACGCGGTGTTCAAGACGGCCAACACCACGGCGGTGTTCCAGTTCGAATCCGGCGGCATGAAGGATGCGCTGGTACAGGCCCGTCCCGACCGGCTGGAAGACCTGATCGCCCTGAACGCGCTGTACCGGCCG
>CAZYTN010000491.1:0-1785 GCA_964650115.1 uncultured Sulfuritalea sp. | reverse complement strand
CTCAATCTGCTGCCGGTACCCGTTCTGGACGGAGGGCATTTGATGTATTATCTCGTCGAGTTTCTGAAGGGCGGTCCGGTCTCGGAACGGGCTCTGGAAATAGGCCAGCAGATCGGTTTCGCTCTGCTGGCACTGCTAATGGCTTTTGCCTTTTACAACGATATCAACCGCCTTGTTTACGGCTAATTTTCGTCCAATTACATGAAGAAGAAACTGCTTGCCGGTCTGGTCCTTGCGCTGCTGGCGCGCGCTGCTTTGGCCTTTGATCCTTTCCAGATCAAGGATATCCGGATCGAAGGCATTCAGCGTACCGAGGCCGGAACCGTGTTCTCCTACCTGCCGATCAAGGTCGGCGACACCATGAACGACGAGAAGGCGGCGGCGGCGATCAAGGCGCTGTTCGCCACCGGCTTCTTCAAGGACGTGCGGCTGGAGATCGACGGACAGGTGCTGGTGGTGGTGCTGGAAGAACGCCCGGCCATCGCTTCCCTGGAGTTCACCGGGCTCAAGGCCTTCAAGCCGGAGGACCTGAAGAAGTCGCTGCGCGACGTCGGTCTTGCCGAGTCGCGCATTTTTGACCGTGCCATGGTCGAGCGCGCCGAACAGGAACTCAAGCGCCAGTATCTGGCGCAGGGACACTATGCGGTTCAGGTGACGACTACCATCACGCCGCTGGAGCGCAATCGCGTCGGCGTCAATTTTGCCGTTGTTGAAGGCGACATCGCCAAGATCAGGCAGATCAACATCGTCGGCGCCGCCGCCATGAAGGAATCGGACTTGCTCGATCTGCTGGTATTGCGCACACCGGGCTGGCTGACGTGGTACACCAAGAACGATCAATACTCAAAGCAGAAACTCTCGGGGGACATCGAGACCCTGCGCTCGTATTACCTCAATCGCGGCTACCTCGAATTCAACATCGAGTCGACCCAGGTTTCGATTTCACCGGACAAGCAGGACATCTACATCACCATCAATATCAGCGAAGGTGAAAAGTACAGCATTTCCTCGGTCAAGCTGGCCGGCCAGCTCCTGCTGCCGGAGGAAGAGTTGACCAAGCTGGTAAAGGTCAAGCCCGGCGAGGTGTTCTCGCGCGAGAACATGACCGAGACCACCAAGGCCATCAGCGATCGCTTGGGCAATGAAGGCTATGCCTTCGCCAACGTCAATGCGTCGCCCGAATTGGACAAGGAGAAGCGCCTGGTGGCGTTCACCGTGTTCATCGATCCGGGACGCCGCGTTTATGTCCGTCGCATCAATGTGTCGGGCAACACGCGGACTCGCGACGAGGTGATTCGCCGCGAAATGCGCCAGTCGGAAGCCGGCTGGTACGACGGCGAAAAGATCAACAAGTCGCGTACGCGGGTCGATCGGCTGGGCTATTTCGAGGAAGTGACGGTGGAGACGCCGCCCGTCGCCGGAACCACGGACCAGGTCGACATGGAGATCAAGGTCAAGGAAAAACCCACCGGCAACCTCATGTTGGGGGCAGGTTTTTCGAGCTCCGAGAAATTGACGTTTTCGGGTTCCATATCGCAGCAGAACCTCTTCGGCAGCGGCAAGCACCTCAGCTTCCAGATCAGCACCAGCAAGTCGAACCAGGTCTATTCCATATCGCATACCGATCCGTACTTCACGGTCGACGGTGTCAGCCAGGGCTTTGACGCCTACATCCGCAATGTCGACACCTCGTCGCTGTCGACCACCAACTACAGCACGAATTCGGCGGGTGGCGGCATGCGCTGGGGGGTTCCGATCGGCGAGGACGATTACATCAATTTCGGC
>CAZYTN010000490.1:0-1789 GCA_964650115.1 uncultured Sulfuritalea sp. | reverse complement strand
GCAATCCGCGCGAGCAGCGGCCTGAACGCGGCCTGCTGGGTATACGCAAGCAGCTTGGACTGTTCGCCAATCTGCGTCCCGCCATTCTCTATCCGGAATTGGCCAACGCATCGACGCTCAAGCCGGAAGTCGTGGCCGGTCTCGATATCCTGATCGTGCGCGAACTGACTGGCGATATCTACTTCGGCCAGCCTCGTGGCATCGAGATGCGCAATGGCGAACGCTTCGGCTTCAACACCATGCATTACACGGAGAGCGAGATCCGGCGCATCCTGCGCGTGGCCTTCGATGCGGCGAAAAAGCGCAACCGCAAGGTGTGCTCGGTGGACAAGATGAATGTGCTGGAGTGCACGCAATTGTGGCGCGACGTGGCGACCGAGACGGCGAAGGAGTATCCCGACGTCGAACTGTCGCACATGCTGGTCGACAATGCGGCGATGCAACTGGTGAAGAATCCCAAGCAGTTCGACGTCATGGTCACCGGCAACATGTTCGGCGACATCCTCTCGGACGAGGCCTCTATGCTGACGGGCTCGATCGGCATGCTGCCTTCGGCTTCGCTGGATGCCACCAACAAGGGTCTTTACGAGCCTTCACACGGTTCGGCACCGGACATCGCCGGCAAGGGCGTGGCCAACCCGTTGGCAACAATTCTTTCCGTGGCCATGATGCTGCGCTACACTTTCGCCAACGAGTCCGCTGCGGGGCGCGTTGAGGGCGCCGTGAAGAATGTTCTGGCCCAGGGTTTCCGCACGGGCGACATTTTTGAGCCGGGAATGAAGAAGGTCGGTACCCGGGAAATGGGCGACGCCGTTCTTGCGGCGCTGTAATTCGACAATGAGAGATTGATCATGAAGCGTGTAGGTCTGGTGGGTTGGCGTGGCATGGTGGGCTCGGTGCTCATGCAGCGAATGCGTGAGGAGAATGATTTCGCCCTCATCGAGCCGGTGTTTTTCACTACGTCGAATCCTGGCGGCAAGGCTCCCGCGTTCGCGACGGGCGCGCCGCCGCTCAAGGACGCGAAGAACATCGACGAGTTGAAGTCGCTGGACATTATCATCAGCTGTCAGGGTGGCGACTACACCACGGAAGTCTTTCCCAAGCTGCGCGAAGCCGGCTGGAAGGGCCACTGGATCGATGCGGCGTCCAGCCTGCGCATGAAGGACGACTGCGTGATCATCCTCGATCCGGTAAATCTGGACGTGATCAAGGCCAGTCTGGCGAAGGGCGGCCGCAACTGGATCGGCGGCAACTGCACCGTGAGCCTGATGATGATGGCGCTTGGCGGCTTGTTCAAGGCAGGGCTGATCGAGTGGATGACCTCGATGACCTACCAGGCGGCCTCGGGTGCCGGCGCGCAGAACATGCGCGAACTGCTGGCGCAGATGGGCGAGACGCATCGCGTGGTGAAGAACTTGCTCGACGACCCGGCTTCGGCAATTCTCGACATCGATCGCGAGGTCGCGGGCATTCTGCGTGACGAGAGTTTTCCCACGGCGAACTTCGGCGTGCCGCTGGCCGGTTCGCTGATTCCGTGGATCGACAAGGATCTCGGCAACGGTCAGAGCCGCGAAGAATGGAAGGGGCAGGCCGAAACCAACAAGATCCTTGGCCGTACTTCCGCACCGATTCCGGTAGACGGGCTGTGCGTCCGCATTGGCGCCATGCGCTGCCATTCCCAGGCAATGACCATCAAGCTGACCCGGGATGTGCCGCTGGATGAGGTCAGCGGCATACTGGCGGCCCACAATGAATGGGTCAAGGTGGTGCCGAACCAGCGCGAGATCAC
>CAZYTN010000489.1:0-1790 GCA_964650115.1 uncultured Sulfuritalea sp. | reverse complement strand
GAGCGCCAGGGCAAGCTTGATCCGCTGCTGGCCGCGTAGAATCCCCCCTTTCCCCTCACCATCCAATTCATCATGAGCGACGAGCAACCGGTTTTCAGCATCGAAAAAATTTACGTCAAGGATCTCTCCATCGAGGTGCCCAACGCACCGCAGATTTTTCTCGAGCGCGAGACGCCGAGCATCGAGGTGCAGATTCAGAGCGCGGCGAACGCAATCGGCGAGGGCACGTTTGAAGTCGCGCTGACGGTCACGGTGAACGCCAAGCATGAGGAAAAGGCCTTCTTCCTGGTCGAGGTGGTCAAGGCCGGCATTTTCCAGATCCGCCACGTACCCGAGCAGGACATGGAGCCGATATTGGCCGTGGCTTGCCCGAACATTCTTTTCCCGTATGCCCGCGAGACGATTTCCGATGCCATCAACCGCGCCGGCTTCCCGCCCGTGATCCTCGCTCCGGTCAACTTCGAGTCGCTCTACCAGCAGCGGCTGATGGAGAAACAGCAGGCCGAAAGCAAGATTCAGCTGCAATAGTCGGCGATGGTGCCACGGCGTTTTTTCACTGTGCTGATCCCGCTGGTGGCGCTGGCGTCGCCGGCGCAGGCGCTGGACTACCGTACGGTTGCCGATGCGGCGCCGGTGTATGACGCGCCTTCGGCCAAGGCCAAGCCCCTGTTCGTGGTGCTTGCCGGCACGCCGGTGGAACTGGTGGTCGGCCTCGAGGGCTGGTCCAAGGTGCGCGACAGCCGCGGCGATCTGATCTGGATCGAAAAGAAACACCTTGCGGAAAAGCGCAATGTCATCGTCCGCGCCGAGCGCGCCCAGGTGCGCGCCGCGGCCGACGACAAGGCGGCGCTGGTGTTCGAAGCCGAGCGCGACGTCGTGCTGGAACTCCTTGAAGCCCTGCCCGGCGGCTGGGCGATGGTCAAGCATCGCGACGGCCAAAGCGGTTTTCTCAAGGCGCCGCAAGTCTGGGGCCTGTAACAGGCGCCGACCGGCCATGAGCCAGCCAGTCCTGCGAGGCGCCCGATGCGGATAGCGGTACTCGGCGCCGGCGCTTGGGGTACGGCCCTGGCCATCGCCTTCGGCGCGCGGCATGCGGTGATTTTGTGGGCGCGTGATGCCGGGCGCGTGGCCGAGATGTCGCACAGTCGCGAAAACGCCCGTTACCTGCCGGATTGTCCGTTTCCGCCCACGCTGCAACTCACCGCCGATTTCCCTGCGGCGCTGGCCGGCGCCGATCTGGCGATTCTTGCGGCGCCGCTGGCAGGGCTGCGACCGCTGCTCGAACAGTTGAGGGCCACTGCGCCGGCCATGCCCTTCCTCTGGGTCTGCAAGGGGCTGGAAGCCGGCAGCGGCTTGTTGCCGCATCAGGTAGTCGACGCAGTGATGGGTGACGCGGTCTGCGGCGTGCTCACCGGGCCGAGCTTTGCGCTCGAGGTGGCGCGCGGGCTGCCCACCGCCATTACCCTGGCCGCGACCGACGCCGGCTTTGCCGCCGCGACCGCGCAAAGCCTGCACGGCGGTAAGCTGCGCATCTACGCCAGCGAAGACCTGATCGGCGCCGAAGTCGGGGGCGCAGTCAAGAACGTGCTGGCCATTGCCACCGGCATCTGCGACGGACTCGGTCTCGGCGCCAATGCCCGCGCGGCACTCATAACGCGCGGCTTGGTCGAGATCACCCGTTTCGGCGAAGCGCTCGGCGCCAAACGCGAAACCTTCATGGGCCTCGCCGGCATGGGCGACCTGATCCTCACCTGTACCGGCGAACTCTCGCGCAACCGCCGCGTCGGCCT
>CAZYTN010000488.1:0-1793 GCA_964650115.1 uncultured Sulfuritalea sp. | reverse complement strand
ACGAAGCCGGCCTCGAAAGCCGAGGGCGCGAGATACACGCCGGCATCCAGCATGGCGTGGAAGAAACGGTTGAAGGCTTCCTTGTCGGCAGCCATGACTTCCGCATAAGAGGTCGGTGGCGTCGCGGCGAAATACACGCCGAACATGCCGCCCACCGACTGCGCGGAGAACTTCACGCCGCGCCTTTTCGCCGCGGCGGCAAGGCCCTCGACCAATGATCGGGTTTTCGCCGTCAGGACCTCGTAGAAGCCGGGCGCGGCGATCTTCTTCAACGTCACCAGGCCCGCCGCCACCGACAGCGGATTGCCCGAGAGCGTACCGGCCTGATACACGGGACCCAACGGCGCGATCTGCTCCATGATCTCGCGACGGCCGCCGAAGGCGCCCAGCGGCATGCCGCCGCCGACCACCTTGCCGAAGGTCGACAGGTCCGGCGTGATGCCGTACAGGCCTTGCGCCGAGCCGGGGCCGACACGAAAGCCGGTCATGACTTCGTCGAAGATCAGCACCGAACCGTGCCGGGTGCACAGTTCGCGCATGGCGGCGAGAAACTCAGGCTTCGGCGCGATCAAATTCATGTTGCCTGCGACCGGCTCGACTATGACGCACGCGATGGTCTTGCCATGTTTGGCGAAAGCGTCACGCAGGCCTTGCGCGTCGTTGTAGTCGAGCACCAGCGTGTGCTGCGCCAGGTCGGCCGGTACCCCGGCGGAAGAAGGGTTGCCGAAGGTCAGCAGGCCGGAGCCGGCCTTGACCAGCAGGCTGTCGCCGTGGCCATGGTAGCAGCCCTCGAACTTGACGATGGCATCGCGCCCGGTGAAGCCGCGCGCGAGGCGGATCGCGCTCATGGTCGCCTCGGTGCCGGAGGACACCAGGCGCACCATGTCCATGCTCGGCACGCGCCGCACCAGCAGTTCGGCGAGTTCGACCTCGGCTTCGGTCGGTGCACCGAAAGTAAGGCCTCTGGCGGCGGCTTCCTGCACGGCACGCACGGTATCGGCGTCGGCGTGGCCGAGGATCAGCGGGCCCCAGGAACCGACGTAGTCGAGATAAGGCTTGCCATCGGCATCCCAGACCCGGGCGCCTTCACCGCGCGCGAAAAAGCGCGGCGCGCCGCCGACGGAACGGAAGGCCCGCACCGGCGAATTGACGCCACCGGGAATGGTTTTCTGGGCGCGGAGAAAGAGTTCTTCGTTGCGGGACATGGTCAGGAATCAGGGCTCAGGAATCGGATGGATCGGATTGTAGCGGCACCTTGCGCCGCGCCGGCAAAGGTCACTGTTGCATCGAAGGCAGCAGCCGCTGGTAGGCCGCTGCACGCGTCTTGATGTCCATCGCGTCGAACAGGTCGCTGACCACCGCCAGGATGTCGACACCGGCGTCTATCAGTTGCGGCGCATTATCGAGCGTGATGCCGCCGATGGCCGCGACCGGCAGGCCGAAGCGGCGCTTGGCCTCGCCGAGCAGCTCCGGCGACGCGCGCACCGCGCCCGGCTTGGTGCGCGAGGGAAACATGCTGCCGAAGGCAAGGTAGTCGGCGCCGGCTCTCAAGGCTTCCTCGCCAAGAGCCAGTTCGTTATAACAGGAGACACCGAGAATGCGCTTGGGCCCCAGGGCGTCGCGTGCCGCGGCGAGCGATCCGCCCGGCGCATCGTGGCGCCCGAGATGGGCGCCGTCGGCACCGATTTCGACGGCCAGCCAGACATCATCGTTGATGATCAGCTTTGCCCCCGCGGCATGGCAGATGCGCAGCATTTCGGCGGCCTGGGCGCGCCGCAACGGGCGCGACGCCA
>CAZYTN010000487.1:0-1795 GCA_964650115.1 uncultured Sulfuritalea sp. | reverse complement strand
TGCCGAGAATGAAGGGAATCGCGGCAAAGGTTTCGGTGTTGTTGATCGTGGTCGGTTTGCCATACAGGCCGAAGTTCGCCGGAAACGGCGGCTTGTAGCGCGGCTGGCCCTTCTTGCCCTCGATGGATTCGAGCAGTCCGGTTTCTTCGCCGCAAATGTAGGCGCCCCAGCCGTGATGCGCAAAGAGGTCGAAGCTGAAGTCGGAGCCGAGAATACTGTTGCCCAGATAGCCGGCAGCGCGCGCCTGGTCAAGTGCTTCCTCGAAACGCTGGTAGATCTCGAAGATCTCGCCGTGGATATAGTTGTAGCCGCGCTTGGCGCCGACCGCATAGCCCGCAATGATCATGCCTTCGATGGTCGAATGCGGATCGAAGCGCAGCAGGTCGCGGTCCTTGAAGGTGCCCGGTTCTCCCTCATCGGTATTGCAGACGACGTACTTTTCCGGCGCTGCCTTGGGCATGAAGCTCCACTTGAGACCGGTGGGAAACCCGGCACCGCCGCGACCGCGCAGCACGGATTTCTTGACCTCGGCAATGAGGTCGTCCTGCGTCATCTTGCTCGAAAGAATCCGCTTCAGCTGGGCATAACCGCCGCGCGCCTCATAGTCCTTGAGGCTCCAGCCGGCATCGCCTTTGGCCCAGCCGGTGGTCAGCAGGGGATTGATGGTGTCGATCAGCGCCATCTCAGTTGCACTCCGCCAGCAGCTTGTCGATCTGCTCAGGCAGCATGAAGCTGCACATGCGCTTGTTATTGACCAACATCACCGGTGCGTCGCCGCAGGCCCCCATGCATTCGCCTTCCTTCAGCGTGAATTTGCCGTCCGGCGTGGTTTCATTGAAATCGATGCCGAGCTTTTCCTTGACGTAATCGGCCGCATGCACGCCGCCCGACAAGGCACAGGGCAGATTGGTACATACCGTCAGCTTGTACTTGCCGACCGGGTGCAGGTCGTACATGTTGTAGAAGCTGGCGACCTCGTAGGCGGCGATCGGCGCCATGCCCAGATAGCCGGCGACCGCAGCGATGGTTTCCTTGGACAACCAGCCCTTTTCGTCCTGGGCGATGACCAGCGCCGCCATGACAGCGGACTGCTTCTGGTCGCCCGGATACTTGGCCACTTCCCGGTCAATCTTCTTCAAAGACTCGGGGCTCAATTCGGGACTCAACATGTCTTTTGGGTTATTCATGCGGCGGTCTATCTGTCAACGTCGCCAAGGACCAGGTCGATGGTGCCGATCACGGCTGTGGCATCGGCCAGCATGTGGCCGCGGCACATTTCATCCGTGGCAGCCAGGTGTGGAATTCCGGCGGTGTGCAGCTTGATGCGATAAGGCTTGTTGGCGCCGTCCGACACGGCCCAGACACCCATCTCGCCCTTTGGATGTTCGATTGCAACATAGGCCTCGCCAGCCGGCACGTGCATGCCCTCGGAGAAAAGCTTGAAATGATGGATCAACTCTTCCATGCTGCCCTTCATCTTCTCCCGCGAGGGCGGCGCCACCTTGTGATCGTCGGAGATGACCGGACCAGGATTCGCGCGCAGCCAAGCTATGCACTGCTTGACGATGCGGTTGGCCTGGGCCATTTCTTCCATGCGCACCAGATAGCGATCGTAAGTGTCACCATTCACGCCCACCGGGATGTCGAAATCCATCTTGTCGTAGACCTCGTAGGGCTGCTTCTTGCGCAGATCCCACTCGATCCCCGACCCGCGCAGCATGGCGCCGCTGAAGCCCAGTTGCAGCGCGCGTTCCGGGCTGACGACACCGATGCCGACGGTGCGCTGCTTCCAGAT
>CAZYTN010000486.1:0-1795 GCA_964650115.1 uncultured Sulfuritalea sp. | reverse complement strand
GTTCCAGCCAGGTGTTCCAGTCGCGGCGCAGGCGCTCGACCGAATCCTCGGTCTGCGTCACCATCTGCAGCGCATTGTCCTCGCAGACCGTGACGCACAGCGCGCAGCCCTTGCAGGTGTAAGGATTGACCGTGATCGAGAAGAGGCCGCCGCTGCCCTTGGATTTCTTCTCCTTCTGCGACCAGTAGGGCTTGGTCGCGGCGAACTGGAAGCCGCCGAGCTGGATCTGCAATTGCGTGAATTCGGCGGCGAGGCCGGCGCGTTCCGCTTCCGGCGTTTCGGCCAGCACCGCATCCATGGCGCGGTCGATCAGCGGCCGCACGTAGCCGCCGTCGTTGTCGACCAGGGTACGCAGCTTCTTCTCGACGCCGCGCACCGCGCGGCGCAGGAAGCGCGTCGGCGTGCCGGCCGTCTCGATGCGATTGACGGCCGTGTTGAGCACGTCACCGATCGAGCTGACCAGGCCGGGAATCGCCGAGTCGGGGCATTCGACATAGCAGTTGCCGCAGGCCGTGCAGTTCTCCGCGATCCATTCCGGATGCTCGAAACGGATGCCCGTCATGTCGCGGAACACGCCGGTGGCGGCCGGCACCAGCGAGGCGCCGATGAAGGGATCGACCAGGTTGTCGTTGCCCTTGCCGGTCAGGTAGAAATGTCCGGTCTGTTCCCAGAAGCGGTGGATGTCGCCCACCTTGGTCAGTCGAATCTCGTCGCCGACCGGCAGTTGCTTGAGCATGACGGGCAGGCCGACGTCCTTCTTGACGAAGCCCTTGCGCGTGAGGCCAACCTGCTTGTCGGTGATCTCGGTCAGCTCGGTGTAGCCGCGCCGCACCACGCGCAGGTTGTCGGCCACCACGCGCGCGCCCTTGCCGCCGAACTTCGACTGCAATTGCGCTTCGATCGCCGTGAACAGCGCATCCTCGGTGAGGCCGGCATTGGCCATGGTCGGGCTGGCGGCGAAGAAGGCGCCCTGGAAGGCGATGCCCTGCATGCGCAGTTGCAGCTCCGCCGCACCGGCTTCCTCGCGGGCGATCTGGAAGGCATCGAGATGGAACACGCGAATCTCGTTGTCGACGATGAACTTCTGCGCCCAGAGCGGAAAATTGGCCCAGGTCTCGTCGCGGAGATTGGACTGGATGATGAAGAAGCCGCCCTTCTTCAGGCCGGAGAGCGGATTGCTGTGGCCGAACACAGCCGGGTCGGGCGAGAGCACGACATCGACGAAGACATACTCGCAGTTGATGCGGATCGGCTCTGGCGCCGCCGAGAGGTAGTAAGTAGTGGGCTGGCCCTTCTTTTCCGAGCCGTATTTCGGATTGGCCTTGATGTCCCAGCCGAGCAGCTCGAACAGGGTCATCGCCAGGTTCTTGCCGGTGGTGATCGCACCCCAGCCGCCGACCGAGTGCATGCGCACGGTGATGGCGCCACGGGGCAGGAGGTTGGGGTTCTCCGAGCCGCGCACGCCCAGTTCACGGATGCGCGGATACTTGTCGGCGATGTCCTGCTGGTGCACCTCGTCCTTCGGGTTCAGCGGGTCGCGGGCGAAGTCGATCGACAGGTAGAAGAACTTGCGCTGCGCCGCGTCGGGCAGCATGTTCTCCACCGCGCCGATCAGCGCCTCGGGCTGCAGGTCGCGCGAACCGAGGCCGTAGCAGCCCGAATACAGGCGCGGCATGTCGCCGGCGCCATAGCTGGCGTAATCGGCATAGGCCTGCGCCCCCCCGGCCGCGCACATGCCGTTCTCGACGCACTTCATCAGCGTCGCGCGCACTTCGCGCATCAGCGGCAGGTCTTC
>CAZYTN010000485.1:0-1804 GCA_964650115.1 uncultured Sulfuritalea sp. | reverse complement strand
GTCAGAACACCGGCACGCCCATCGACTGCAGGGCACGGTTGAGCTGGGCCACGGCCTTTTCCATCAGGGACACGGCCTCCTTGAAATTGTTGTTGATCGACTGGTCTATCGCATCCGCCTTGAGTCGCCCGGCCTCCTTGAGGAAGCCATCGACCAGGCGCCGCTTGTCGCCTTCGGCGCGGCCCTCCGCGATCATCATGCCGACCAGGATTTCATTCGACTGGAAGCGTTTCTGCTCATAAGCGTATTCGGCGGCCGGCGTGTCGAATTTGAGCGACATCACCACTTCCTGGCCGGCGCGCAGGCGGGAAATTTCTTCCACCTCCAGCTTGTAGGCTTCCGCCATTTTCTTGTTGGCGTCGCCCATGCGCCCGGCGCCGGCAAGCTTGCGGCTCTCTTCGGCCAGCGCATCGACGCGCTGCAGCGCGGCCTGGGCGCTGCCGGCGCCGGCCTGGTTCTTCGCCAGTTCCGCGAGCGAGGCGCGGTATGTGGTCACCTGCTCGCCCATATCCTGCAGGCGCTGTTTCTGCACGCTGTCGGAAAGGCCGCCGGAGTTCCGGCTGTTGGCTTTGGATACGTTGCGCAAGGCCTCGTCCAGTGCCTGCGCGGCCTCGCCATAGCGCTGCGCCGCAAGGGTTTCCCTGGCCTGCTTGAGCAGTTCCCGGCTGCGTTCGACCAGTCCGGCGATCTCGGCATCCTTGCTGGCGCTGCTGGCCTGTGCGGCAGGCGAATTGACCAGCATTTCGACCAGTTTGAGTTTTTGTTCCGCGAGGCGGCGCTGTTGCTCGGGGTCCGGCGCCGTCTGCGCCCTTGCCGCCGGGGCGGCAAAAATGCAGAGCAGAAGCAGGCACGCGATGAATCGATGTCTCAGCAACTGTTCGCTCCGCCGCCCGTGATTCGCATTAGCCGCTCCGAAAGTTCGCGTTTCGATGATGGAAGCCGGGATGCACGAGGTCCGCAGCGTGAGGCATTTTAGGCCCACATCCGGCACCTGACAATCGCGGAAAGGCGCATGCCGGCGCGGAATCGGCGGTTGACTGCGGAACCCGGCCTCAGCCATACTTGTCGAAGCCCGTAGGATTTCCTGTCCTTTATTGTTTTCTGACCCCGCGGTGGATCGCATCGCCGCGGTAATCCTTTCAATCCGAAAGGAATGTTGAAACACGGGGGAACAGCAATTGAGCTTCCACCTGTACGACATCAACGAGCTGTATTCCAATGCCGATGGAACGGTGCAGTTCATCGAGCTGACAGTCGGCGGCTTCAACGGTGAAAACCTGTGGCTGGGCCAGACCATAAAGGTCACACAGGGCGCCACGGTCCATAGCTTCACTTTCCCCACAAACCTGCCGAGTTCATCGACCGCGAACACGAAGGTGCTGATTGCGACCCAGGGGTTTGCCGATCTCGGCCTCGTCACCCCGAATTTCATCGTTCCCGACGGCTTCCTGTTTACCAACGGCGGGACGGTGAACTTTGCGAATTTCGATAGCGTCACCTACACGTCCTTGCCAACGGATGGCACGCTGTCGATCAATCGCACAGGCGTTACCGCCGTCAATTCGCCGACCAATTTCTCCGGCGTGACGGGATCGATCGTGGGCAATGCCGCGCCCGTGCCGAACATCCTTACGGCGGACCAGATCACGGGGGCAGGTCAGGCATTCTCCCTGGTGCTGCCGGCGACGGCGTTCACCGACGCGAACGGCGATACGCTGAGCTACACGGCGACGCTCGCGGACGGCAGTGCGCTGCCTTCATGGCTCTCGTTCGACGGCGGAACCCGGACCTTCAGCGGCACGCC
>CAZYTN010000484.1:437-1816 GCA_964650115.1 uncultured Sulfuritalea sp. | reverse complement strand
CCGCCAGGCCGCACAGCGTGGCCGGGCCGCCCGCCGGCTCGAATTTTGTGTCGGGATTTTGCGCAGGAAGCGGTTGAGCGGCTCGTCCTTCACCATGCCGATCACCGAGTCGAAATTGCCTGTCATGCCGACGTCCGTCACGAAAGCGGTGCGCCCCGGCATGATGCGGTGGTCGGCGGTCGGCGTATGGGTGTGGGTGCCGACCGCCAGGCTGACGCGGCCGTCGACGAAACAACCCATCGACTGCTTCTCGCTGCTGGCCTCGCAATGCATGTCGAGGACGATGGCGTCGGCGCCGACCTTGAGCGGACAGGCGGCCAGCTCGCGCTCGACCGCGGCGAACGGATCGTCGAGCGCATCCATGAAAATGCGGCCCATGGCGTTGATGGCGGGCTCGCGCTTGCCGCTCTTGGTGTCGACCAGGGCGGCGCCGCGGCCGGGCGTGCCCTTGGGATAGTTCACCGGCCGGATCAGGCGCGGCGCGCGCTCGATGAACACCAGCGCCTCGCGCTGGTCCCAGGCGTGATTGCCGAGCGTGATGGCGTCGGCGCCGGCGTCGATCAGCTCGTGGTAGATCGCCTCGGTGATGCCGAAACCGCCGGCGGCGTTCTCGCCGTTGATGACCACGAGGTCGAGCTTCCAGTCTTTGATCAGACCGGGCAGGCGCTCGTTCACGACCGCGCGCCCGGAGCGACCGACAATGTCACCGACGAAGAGGATGCGCATGCGCTTTAAGACTCATTATGTTGGCGCATGATCTTATCCGAAAACCGGTCTCCACTTTTCGGGATCATGCGCGACGAAAATCAATCACCTCGCGCTCCGTTAGCACGAGATCGAGCCGTGCGTCGCGCTCCGTCGCCGGCACCTGGGGGATTTCCTGCGCGGCGAAGGCGACGCCCACGGCGACGACGTTCTTCCTCGCACGCAGCGCGGCGATGGTCCTGTCGTAATAGCCGGCGCCGTAGCCGATGCGGTGGCCTTGGCGGTCGAAGCAGGCGAGCGGCACGATCAGGATGTCGGGCTTGACTTCCGGCGCGGGCGGCATCGGCTCGCGGATGCCCCATTGGCCGGATTTGAGCGGCGCGCCGAAATGCCAGGCACGCATGATCAGCGGTTTGCCGCGGCCCTGCACCACCGGCAGCGCCAGGCTGGCGCCGGCATCGCTCAGTCTGCGCCGCAGGGGAAGCGGACTGATCTCGCTCTTCATCGGCGAGAAGCCGGACACGATCGTGCCGGGCTTGATCGCGATCGGAAACGGCCGCGCGGCGATCGTCTCCGCCGCCGCCTGCCGCTCCGCCGCCGGCAAGGCATCGCGCAGCGCTAGCGCTGCGGCGCGCAGGGCGGATTTTTCGTTTTGGATTTCGGCAGCGTCCGGC
>CAZYTN010000484.1:0-418 GCA_964650115.1 uncultured Sulfuritalea sp. | reverse complement strand
AACCGTCATACCCGGCCATAGCCATTCGAAGAACGGCGTCGCTTCGCTCGCCTATGTGCCGGGCATCCACGTATTTCTATCCATCACCAAACAAGACGTGGATGGCCGGGACAAGCCCGGCCATGACGACGTCGGCGAAATTAAAGTGCGGAGCCGCGATGGCCGTCAGAGCGTGATCCCGGGAACCTACATAAGTAGGTGGGCGCCATATGACCGAGCCCACGAGCCCGGCCAGGGACAGCTCCCGTTAGGATCGTAAGGCCCCGGGGAATGTGTCTCTGTCGCACCTCGCAGCCCCGCCTGGGCAATGTAGGGCTTCATCTGGAGAAGCGCCACCAGCCTTTCAGTGTCATTCCGGGACGCCTGCCATAAGCGCGTTTACGCGCGTCTTCGACGCGCTATGGCAGGCGGACCCGGA
>CAZYTN010000483.1:0-1823 GCA_964650115.1 uncultured Sulfuritalea sp. | reverse complement strand
GCGCCGATGTCGATCGCGCCGTCGCTGCCGCCCGCGCCGCCTTCGCCGACTGGGGAACGGCGGCGCCGCAGCGCCGGGCGCGGGTCATGTTCAAGTTCCGCGTTCTGGTCGAACAGTATTCCGGCGACCTCGCCCGGCTGCTCAGCGCCGAGCATGGCAAGACCCTGCCCGATGCGCTGGGCGAGGTGCAGCGCGGCCTCGAAGTCATCGAGTTCGCCTGCGGCATTCCGCAACTGCTCAAGGGCCAGCATTCGCACGGCATCGGCGGCGGCATCGACCACTGGAGCCAGCGCATGCCGCTCGGGGTCACGGCCGGCATCACGCCCTTCAATTTTCCCTTCATGGTGCCGATGTGGATGGCGCCGATGGCGCTGGCCTGCGGCAACACTTTCGTTCTCAAGCCCTCGGAGCGCGATCCCTCGCCCTCACTGTTTGCCGCCGAACTGCTGCGCGAGGCCGGGCTGCCGGACGGCGCCTTCAACGTGGTGCAGGGCGACAAGGAAGCGGTGGACGCGCTGCTCGAACATCCGGACGTGCAAGCCGTGTCCTTCGTCGGCTCGACGCCGATCGCGAAATACATCCAGGCCCACGGCATAGCCCACGGCAAGCGCGTGCAGGCCCTGGGCGGGGCGAAGAACCACATGGTGGTGATGCCCGACGCCGACCTCGACGGCGCCGCCGACGCACTGATCGGCGCCGCCTACGGCTCGGCCGGCGAACGCTGCATGGCGATCTCGGTCGCCGTTGCGGTCGGCAGCTGTGCCGACGAACTGGTGGCGCGCGTGCTGGGGCGCGCGAAGAAGCTGAAAGTCGGCGCCGGCGACACGGCGAATGTGGACATGGGACCGCTGGTCACCGGCGCGCATCGCGACAAGGTGGCCGGCTACATCGCGGCTGGCGTACAAGAGGGTGCGAAGCTGGTGCTCGACGGCCGTGAAGGTCTCACCGGCGAACTGGCACAGGGCTTCTTCATCAATCCGACGCTGTTCGACAACGTCACTCCCGAAATGAGCATCTACCGCGACGAAATCTTCGGTCCGGTGCTCTGCGTGGTGCGCGTGCCGACCTTCGCCGCGGCGGTGGAGCTGATCAACCGCAACAGCTTCGCCAACGGCGTTGCCTGCTTCACGCGCGACGGCGGTACGGCGCAGGCCTTCGTCAGGAAGATCGAGGTCGGCATGGTCGGCATCAACGTGCCGATCCCGGTACCGATGGCATGGCATTCCTTCGGCGGCTGGAAGGCCAGCCTGTTCGGCGACCACCACATCTACGGCGAGGAAGGCGTGCGCTTCTACACCCGCTACAAGGCCATCATGCAGCGCTGGCCCGGTTCGGAGTCGAAGGGACCCGAGTTCGTGATGCCGGTAAACGAATGAAGCAGAAAACCAAACTTCCGCACAGGTTTTCCCGACCATGAAAGACTTCGGCGAGTTCGACTACGTCATCGCCGGCGGCGGCACGGCCGGCTGCGTACTGGCCAACCGGCTGTCGGCCGATCCCGACGTGACAGTGTTGCTCCTCGAAGCTGGCGGCAAGGACGACTGGATCTGGATCCACATCCCGATCGGCTACCTCAAGTGCATCAACAATCCGCGCACCGACTGGTGCTACAAGACCGAAGCCGAGCCCGGGCTCAACGGCCGGGCCATCATCTACGCGCGCGGCAAGGTGCTGGGCGGCTGCTCGTCGATCAACGGCATGCTCTACCTGCGCGGCCAGGTGCGCGACTACGAGGAATGGGCGCAGACCACCGGCGATTCGCGCTGGAACTGGGACAGCGTGCTGCCGGTGTTCAGGCAAAGCGAGGATTACTGGGGCGGCGC
>CAZYTN010000482.1:0-1825 GCA_964650115.1 uncultured Sulfuritalea sp. | reverse complement strand
AAATCGCGATGCCGAGCAGCAGCAGGATGGCCAGCAGGGTGACGAACACCGCGCCGGTCGCCGCGCCTTTTGCCGTATCACCGGCGCCGACTTCTCGCGCGGCGTTCGGCCGCATCGAACCCAGCACCGCCAGCAGTTGCAGGCCCTGCCGCCGGCACCACAAGGTCGCCAGCAGCAGCCAGATCGTCACCCCGCCGGCAAAACCGCGCGAGACACGAATGGCGACATCGAACTCATGGCCGGAAAGATCCGCGCCGAGATGCGCGCCGCCGTGCTTGAGGCGCGGAAACTCGCGCAGCGTCGAATTCTCCAGCGCCTCCTTGGCAAACAGGTGGGTTGCCAGCGGCGCCGAATAGGTTTTCTCGCTGCGCTGGCGCAGGTCCGACAGCAGCGCGTCGAGCGCCGAATTCACCTCCACCGCGTAGCGCGCCTTGGTTCCCGCCGGCGCCCCCGCTTGCGCTTCGAGTTGCGGCCGGTAATGCAGCGAGTCGAGCAGGCCGATCAGGACGAAAACGGCCAGCACCGTCGCCGCCGCCATCGCCACGCCGTCCCGCGCGACGCGCCGCCAGGCCGCGCGCAAGGCATCCTGCCGCCGCGCCCAGAGCGTCAGCGCGACAATCGCGGCGATCAGCACGAACAGCAGCGCGTCGGACCAGAGCACTACCGGCTGAAAGCTCATTGCAGCCGCACCCTTGGATCGGCCAGGGTGTAGGACAGGTCGGTCAGCAGCAGACCGACGATGTAGAGCACCGAGCCGATGAACACCATCGAGCGCACCACGGCGAAATCCTGGGCGTTGATAGCGTCGATGGTGTAGCTGCCCAGGCCCGGAATGCCGAAGAAGGACTCGGTCAGCAGGCTGCCCATGAACAGCGTCGGGATCACCACCACGACGCCGGTGAGGATCGGAATCAGCGCATTCCTCAGCACATGGCGGAACAGCACCAGGCGCTCCGGCAGGCCCCTGGCGCGGGCAGTGCGCACGTAGTCGCGAGTGATTTCCTCGAGGAAGATGGTGCGATACCAGCGCGTCGAACTGCCGATGCCGCCGACCACGCCGATGATCACCGGCAGGATGAGGAACTTGCTTGCATCGAGGCCCCCGCTGTAGCCCGAGATCGGCGCCAGGTGCCAGACCTTGGACACCAGCCACTGGCCGCCGATGATGTAGAACAGGCCGGAGATCGACATCATCGCCACACAGAGCACGACGCCGCCGAAATCCAGGGTCGTGGCGCGAAAAAACACCAGCAGCAGGGCAAACGCTATCGCCACGAACAGGCCGAGGACGAAGGTCGGCACGGCAATGGCGAGGCTCGGCCCCATGCGGGTGCCGATTTCGCGCGCGATGTCGCGGCCGTCGTCGGCGCGGCCGAAGTCGGCGGCAAACATGCGCACCGACTTGCTGAAGAAAATCGTCTCGGTCAGCTTTGCTCCGCCGGTCGCCGCGGAGTTCCACACCAGCGGC
The DNA here is from genome assembly GCA_964650115.1 of uncultured Sulfuritalea sp. GTDB lineage: Bacteria > Pseudomonadota > Gammaproteobacteria > Burkholderiales > Rhodocyclaceae > Sulfuritalea. The sequence continues at coordinate 357 of CAZYTN010000482.1, read as the reverse complement.
TTGTCGTAGCCGCGCTCGGCCTTCCATTTCTGGATCGCCTCCGGCGTCACGCGCTTGACGCCGAGTTGCATGCGCGCCATGTCGTCCGGCGTATTCACGACGAAGAACAGGGCGAAGGTGAGCAGGTTCACCCCGATCAGGATCGGGATCGCGTATAGCAGGCGGCGGATTATGTAGGCGAGCATTGGGGCTTCAGGGTTTGCCGGTGGCGAAAAGGTCACGGCCCAGAAGCATAGCGAAAAAATCGCGGCGCATCGCAGGAGAGAAGTCATGGTGGCTGACAAATTCCGTCGCCGCCCCCGCACCGCGCCATTCGAGGCCCCAGATCGGCGCGATCGCCGTCGGCTGCATGGCATA
>CAZYTN010000481.1:0-1832 GCA_964650115.1 uncultured Sulfuritalea sp. | reverse complement strand
AGCATCGAGGCCATGCCGATGCCATGCTTGATATTGCCCGGCTTGGCCTGTTCGGCCTGGTTCTGGGCGAACTTGCGCGAAAAATCGCTGCGGGATGCGGCGGTAGTGATGCACTCCTTGAAGCCGCAGCTCTTGAACGACATGCCCTGGCCGGTGACTTCGCCGGACTCCTGGGCGTTCTTCATGCGGAATTCCAGCGGGTCCATGCCGATCTTCTCTGCCAGCATGTCCATGTGCTGTTCGATGGCAAAAGTGGCTTGCAGGTTGCCGTAGCCGCGAAACGACCCGGCGTAGGGGTTGTTGGTATACACCGCCGCCGTGTGGTAGTCGCAATGCGGAACGCGGTAGAGCGAGGAGAAGGTCTGCATCATGACGAAGGGCGTGGTCGCGCCCCACGACGTGTAGGCGCCGTTGTCATGCAGGGTATGCACCTGGCGGAAGGTCAGCGTGCCGTCCTTCTTGCAGCCGCTGCGCAGCGTCAGTAGCACCGGCTGGCGCGTTGGCGAGGCGAGGAATTCTTCCTCGCGGGTGAACAGCATCTTCACCGGGCGTTTCGCCGCGCGGGCGAGGTAGAGGCAGATCACCTCGAAGGGATAGATGTCGAGCTTGGAGCCGAAGCCGCCGCCGATCGGCGGCTGGATGATGCGGATGCGCGCCGGGTCGATGCTGAGGTATTCGGCGAACTCGCGCTTGTGCAGGAAGGGCACCTGGGTGTTCGAATACATCAGCACGTTGCCCGAGGCGTCGAACTCGGCGATCATGCCGGAGACGCCCATGCAGCAGTGGGTGACGTAGTGCAGCTTGAACGTATCCTCGATCACCACGTCGGATTCAGCCTCGCCCTGCACCACGTCGCCGTGGGCATAGTCGAAGCGCATCGCGATGTTGTCGGGCTTGCCCTTGTGGGCGATCGACATGCCCTGCTTCAGGTGCATGTGGCTGCCGTCGGCGCCGTGCGGTTCGGGGTGGATCAGCGCCGCGCCGGGCTTGATGGCTTCCTCGGGATCGGAGATCACCGGCAGGTCTTCGTACACGACCTTGATCAGCTTCAGCGCGGCTTCGGCGATCTCTTCGGATTCGGCCGCTACGGCCGCGATTTCGTCGCGCTGGCTCCTGACGCGCCCGACTTTCAGCGGGAAGTGGTCCTTGGCGACGCCGATCGGGCGCTGGTCCGGGATGTCGGCGGCGGTGATCACCACGTGCACGCCGGGCAGGGCCTTCGCTGCCGAGGTGTCGATGGACTTGATCAGGGCGTGAATGCGGCCCGAGCGCAGGATCTTGCCGTGCAGCTGGCCCGACAGGTTGATGTCATGGATGTAGCGCGTCCTGCCGCTGGCTTTTTCCGGCGCATCCATCTTCGGGATGCGCTTGCCGATCAGGGAATCGGGCTCGATGACGCGAAGTTTCTTTTCTGCGACATTCATGGCGTGAGCTCCGCTGCGCCGCAGGCAACCACGGCATCGACGATCTTCTTGTAGCCGGTGCAGCGGCAGAGGTTGCCTTCGAGGCCGCGCTTGACGCAGGTTTCGTCGGGATGCTCGTGCGTGTGCAGCAGGTGGTCAGCCTGCATCATCATGCCCGGCGTGCAGAAGCCGCATTGCACCGCGCCGTGCTCGACGAAGGCGTCGCGCAGGGCATCGCCCTTGCCGTCGTTGGTCAGGCCTTCGATGGTGGTGACCTCGCGGCCATGACAATCGACGGCGAACATCAGGCAGGAATTCAGCGACACGCCGTCGACCTGGATGGTGCAGGCGCCGCATTCGCCTTCGCCGCAGCCGTACTAGGTGCCGGTGAGGCCGACGACTTCGCGCAGCATGTCCAGCGCGTTCATG
>CAZYTN010000480.1:0-1833 GCA_964650115.1 uncultured Sulfuritalea sp. | reverse complement strand
AACACCAGGTCGCGAATCATGGCTTCCGGCAGATCGGTGTGCTCACGCATCTGGAAGGCAATATTGTCATAGACCGACATGTCGGTAAACAGGGCCCCGAACTGGAACAGCATCCCCATGCGCCGACGCAAGGCATACAAACCATCCGCATCAAGCTGGTGCACGACCTGCCCGCCGACCCTCACCTCGCCGGAGGTCGGCCTCAACTGGCCACCTATGAGGCGCAGGGTAGTTGTCTTGCCGCAACCCGAAATCCCCATCACCGCAACAACCTTGCCGCGCGGGATCGTCATGTTGATTCCGGTGAGGACCGGCCGGCTGTCGTAGGTGAAATTCAGATCGCGGATTTCGACAAGGGATTCCTGGGACATATGCACACCGGGAACCCCGGTCAAATTCACAGCGGGCGATTCTATCAGAACCGGGTTCGCCATCAATCCACTCAGCCAGCGAAGAGCGGGGTAAACGCCGTCCACAAGCCGACTTGGCCGCCGCCGGTTTCCGCTATGATGCTGCGATCAATCCGACTTACCCGAGCCTAGCCAAATCTTTGACCTCGCCCACCGGCAAAACCGAGCTGCTGATTGTCGACGATGATCCGCTGATCGCCGACACGCTGGGCTATTTTCTCGGCCGCGACTACGCAGTAACCACTGCCTCAACGCGCGCTGAAGCGGTCGGGCTGTTGCGTGACAGGAAGCATGCCCCGGCTCTGGCGCTGATCGATCTCGGCCTGCCGCCCACGCCCCACCGCCCGGATGAAGGCTTTGCCCTTATTGCGGACATTCTCGCGCATGCCCCGGAAACCCGCATCGTCGTGCTTTCCGGCCAAAGCGACGAACTCAATGCACGCCATGCACGGGCGCTCGGGGCGACAGAATTCGTTGCCAAACCGGCGGATCCGGAATATCTGCGCAAGCTCATCAGTCGAGTGTTGTCTTTTAGAGACACCTCAACAGAAATTGACGATGGACTGATTGGCGAGAGTGCGCCGCTGCAAAAGCTGCGTGCGCAGCTCAGACAGTTTGCGCATTCTCCGTTCCCTGTGTTAATCGAGGGCGAGTCGGGCAGCGGCAAGGAACTCGCCGCCGCGGCTTTGCACCGGCTCTCCGAGCGCGCGGCGAAACCCTATCTGGCGCTGAACTGCGCTGCAATCTCGCCCAACCTGGTCGAAGCCACGCTGTTCGGTCATAGCAAGGGGGCCTTTACGGGCGCCAGCGGGCCACGCGCCGGCTACTTCGAGGACGCGTCGGACGGCACGCTGTTTCTCGATGAAATCGGCGAGCTTCCGCTCGATCTGCAACCCAAACTTCTGCGGGTGCTTGAAAACGGCGAGTTCCAGCGCATAGGCGAAACTCAGGCTAGACATTCATCTGCACGTGTCCTCACGGCGACGAATCGCGACCTGAAGACGGAAGTTCGAGAAGGACGCTTCCGCGCCGATCTGTACCACCGGCTTTCGGTATTCACCGTCGCGATACCACCCTTGCGTGAGCTTGGCGATGATCGCATCCGGCTTCTCGAGCATTTTCGCGCGGTCTACGCGGCACAGGCCAACTTGTCCCGGTTCTGGCTCACAACAGGAGCGACCGAACTTTTGCAGGGCTACCGGTTTCCCGGCAATGTCCGCGAATTACGCAATATAGCAATCCGCCTGACAACCAAGTTTGCCGGCAAGGAAGTCGACGTTGATGAACTCGAAGCCGAACTGGATCTCGGCAATGAATCGCCTGCAATCGGCGTCCTGCCGGCGCCGACTTTGGCGGGTCAGGCGGAACTCGTGGCGATCGCCCTGAGCGATCTCCAGAGTCGCCGTGACTTCGACCTCGACGC
>CAZYTN010000479.1:0-1838 GCA_964650115.1 uncultured Sulfuritalea sp. | reverse complement strand
CTGATCAAGGACAGCAAGCTCAAGGTGCAGGCCAGCATCCAGGGCGACGCCGTGCGCGTCACCGGCGCCAAGCGCGACCTGCTGCAGGAAGCCATCGCGCTAGTGAAGAAGTCGATTACCGACTTTCCTCTGCAGTACGGCAACTTCCGGGATTGAGAAAGTTTGGCGCCGTACCGCCGGCCGACTTTTCAGTCCTTGCGTAAGCCGTCGATCCAGCGCGTGTAAAGCCGGTCCGCCACTGCGCGCATCGCCGCGATGCGCACCTCGATGTTCTCTTCCATTTGTTCCGGCGTCTGCACCGATGCCGAGGCGGGCACGTTTTCCGCGTCCCATTGCCGGCCCCATAGACGGATCATCGAATCCGTCATCTCGACATGGCATTGCAAGCCCAGATGCGGGCCGCGGACGAAGGCCTGGTTGGCGCAATGGGCGCTTTGCAGGATACGGGTGGCGCCGGGCGGTAAGGTGAAGGTCTCGCCGTGCCAATGGAAAGCCTCGAAGCCGACCGTATCGCCAAGCCACTCGCATGCCAGCTGCGTCGCGGCATCGACTGTCTCCACCCGGCCCCAGCCGATTTCCTTGACCGGGTTGCGGCCTACCGTGCCGCCGAAGGCCTTGGCCATGAGTTGTCCGCCGAGGCAATGACCGACTACCGGAACTTTCGCGGCGTCGGCCTGGCGGATCAGTTGCAGCGTCAGCGAAATCCATGGCAACTCGTCATTGACGCTCATCGGTCCGCCCATGAAGCACAGTCCCGAGAATTCCTCGGAAGTCGGCGGTGGCGACACGCCGTCGTCGACCCGAAACAGGGTCCAGGGCAGGGAATGCCGGTCGAGGAATGTGGCAAAATAGCCAGGACCCTCCCCGGGGCTATGACGGAATATTGCGATTGGTTTCATGCCGGAGTCTTTTGTTAACGCAGGCCTGAATTCTAGCGGAGGCCTGCTTTCCCTGATGCGTCGTCGATTCAGCGAAGGCTTCGTCGCGCCTCCCGTCAGCGAATCGTCGTTGGTCGAAGGGCAGGATCTGATACCCGCCGCCGTGCTGCTGCCCGTAATCGTGCGCGAAACGGGTCCCACGATGCTGCTGACCCAGCGCACCGCGCATCTGCGCGACCATGGCGGGCAGGTCAGCTTTCCCGGCGGACGTTGTGAAGATAGCGACGCCTCGCCTGAAGCCACCGCCCTGCGCGAGGCTGAAGAGGAAGTCGGCATTGCCGCATTCCAGATCGAGATTCTCGGCCGCCTGCCGGAATATCGTACCGGTACCGGCTTCGTCATCACGCCGGTGGTCGCTCTGGTGACACCGCCGCTGAATCTAAAGCTCGACGATTTCGAAGTGGCGGAAGTCTTCGAGCCGCCGCTTGAATTTCTCCTCGACAGCGCCAATCATCAGCGCCAGACCATCGAAGTGCGCGGCGCTCGGCATGAGTACTGGGCCATGCCCTGGCAGGGCTATTTCATCTGGGGTGCGACGGCCGGCATGCTGGTGACCCTGCAGCGCTTCCTTTACGCGGAACCATGAGTCGATGACCCTCATTTCCATCATCATCGTCCTGCTCATCGAACAGGCACAGGCGCTCCCGGTGCAGCGCGTGGTGCTTGATCCGGTGGCGCGGCTGGCAGGCTTGCTCGAAGAAAAATTCAACGACGGGGGCCGCAGCCACGGCGCCGTTGCCTGGGCCCTGGGCGTGGCCCTGCCGGCGGCCCTGGTATCGCTGCTGCACGGTTTGCTGATGTACTTCCAGCCTTTGCTGGCGTTTCTGCTGGGCATCGGCGTTCTGTACCTGACCATGGGTTTTCGCCAGTTCAGCCATTTCTTTACCAATATTCATCTGG
>CAZYTN010000478.1:0-1839 GCA_964650115.1 uncultured Sulfuritalea sp. | reverse complement strand
CGGCACGCCGGCGAAGAGTTCGCGGATCGGCGTCAGCAGGCCCGTGTAGGTGGCCGGGTTGGAACGCGGCGTGCGACCGATCGGCGACTGGTCGACATTGATCACCTTGTCGAAGAATTCGAGGCCATCGATCTCGCGGTGCGGCGCCGGCTCGACCGCCGAGCCGTAAAGATGGCGCGCGGCGGCGGCATACAGCGTGTCGTTGATCAGCGTGCTCTTGCCCGAGCCCGAAACGCCGGTGATGCAGGTCAGCAGGCCGACGGGAATGGTGAGGTCGACCTGCTTCAGGTTGTTGCCGCTGGCATTGCGAATATTCAGTTCGCGCAGCGCATTGGGCGGCGTGCGCCTGGCCGGAATCGCGATCTCGCGCCGGCCGGCAAGAAAGGCGCCGGTCATCGACGCGCTGTTGGCCGCCACCTGCGCCGGCGTGCCCTCGGCCACCACGCGGCCGCCGTGTTCGCCGGCGCCGGGACCCATGTCCACGACATAATCCGCCGATTCGATGGCTTCGAGGTCGTGTTCGACCACGATCACGGTGTTGCCCAGGTCGCGCAGCCGGGTCAGGGTTTCCAGCAGGCGCGAATTGTCGCGCTGGTGCAGGCCGATCGAAGGTTCGTCGAGCACGTACATCACGCCCGTCAGACCGGAGCCGATCTGCGAGGCCAGCCGGATGCGCTGCGCTTCGCCGCCGGAGAGCGTCTCGGCCGAGCGGTCGAGCGAGAGGTAGTCGAGGCCGACGTTGATCAGGAAGGACAGGCGCGCGGTGATTTCCTTGAGGATTTTCTCGCCGACCTGGGCCTTCTGCCCGCTGAGTTGCAGCAGGTTGAAGAAGTCGCGGCAATTGATCAGCGAGTAGCGGCTGATTTCGGAAATGTTCCTGTCGCCGACGAAGACGTGGCGCGCCTCGCGCCGCAGGCGCATGCCGCCGCACTCGGGGCAGGGCTTGTTGTTGAGGTATTTCGACAACTCCTCGCGCACCGCCATCGAGTCGGTTTCGCGATAGCGGCGCTCGAGGTTGGGAATGATGCCTTCGAAGGCATGGCTGCGATCGAAGCGCGTGCCCTTTTCGTTCAGATATCTGAACTTGATCTGTTCCTTGCCGGAGCCATACAGCACGATGTTGGCCGTGGCGGCGGGCAGCTTTTCAAACGGAACATTGGTGTCGATGCCGTAGTGCGCGGCGAGCGATTCCAGCATCTGGAAATAGAACTGGTTGCGCCGGTCCCAGCCCCTGATCGCGCCGGCAGCCAGGCTCAGGTGCGGATAGGCGACCACCCGTGCCGGGTCGAAGAACTGGATCTGGCCGAGACCGTCGCACTTCTGGCAGGCGCCCATCGGGTTGTTGAAGGAGAACAGGCGCGGCTCGAGTTCCTGCAGCGCGTAGTTGCACACCGGGCAGGCGAACTTCGAGGAGAACAAATATTCCTTGCCGGTGTCCATTTCCACGGCGAGGGCGCGTCCATCGGCATGCATCAGCGCGGTTTCGAAACTTTCCGCCAGGCGCTGGCGCACATCGGGCCGCACCTTGAGGCGGTCGACCACGATGTCGATGGTGTGCTTGTGGGTCTTGGCCAGTTTCGGCAGGCTGTCGATGTCATGCACCGTGCCATCCACCCGCAGGCGGACGAAGCCCTGCGCGCGCAACTCGGCGAAGAGGTCGAGCTGCTCGCCCTTGCGGTTGGCCACCACCGGGGCAAGGATCATCAGCTTGGTGTCGGAGGGTAAAGCCAGCACGTGATCGACCATCTGCGCAACGCTGTTGGCCTCCAGCGGCAGCTCGTGGTCGGGGCAGTGCGGCGTGCCGGCGCGGGCGTAGAGCAGGCGCAGGTAGTCGTGGAT
>CAZYTN010000477.1:0-1849 GCA_964650115.1 uncultured Sulfuritalea sp. | reverse complement strand
CACAAAGCAAGCTGGTGGCGGCGGAACAGCAGAACGGCTGAATTGCTCTCAGAGCTTGTGAAGAAATCGTAGCGAGCGGGCCGCAGCGGGGTGCGGCCGGAGCGCAGCTACCGGAATGTACGCGTTTGTACATGAGGATAGCGAGCACCGCCCAAGCCCCGATCCGGTACGCGCAGTAGATTTATGTCCGCGGCAGAATGCCGCGGACGGTATCCCCTGGTGGGATATTCATAAGCTCTCAGCGCAAGCGCTGATCTATGTGCTGTGCCAGATCGGCCGGCAAACCAGGCAGGGCGCGCGCCTTCTGATAGGCCTCGCGCGCCTCCGCGGTTCGCCCGGCGCTATCGAGCGCGATGCCGAGACCTGCCCACCAGCGACCTTCGTTGGGAGCAAGGCGGGCCGCCGCCTGGTAGCGCTCCACCGCTTCCGCGGCGTGACCCGCCCGGTTCAGCAAGGCTCCGGCAAACCCCTGGTACTCGGCGCTGTTCTCGCCGACCGCGGCATTTTTCTGCAGCAGTTCGAGCGCCGCCGCGGCCTGGTTGCGCTCGACTTTCAGGCGCGCCAGGGCAAGGATCGAGGCAAGACGCAGCGGGGCCAGTTCCGTTCCCTTGCGCAGAAGTTCTTCCGCCTCGTCGTAATGCTTCGCTTCGATCAGCAGTGCCGCCAGCGTCTGCCGTGCCGCAGGATGTTCGGGATAATCCTCCAGCGCGGCCCGATAGCCGGCGGCCGCCTGGTCCAGGTTGCCTTGACGATGCGCCTGCACAGCCCGGCGGTACTCGGTCTCGGCGCGTTCGGCCGCTGACGGCAAACGCACCTGTTTGTCGATACGCCCCTCGGCCGGGGCCGGAGGCACTCTGGGCAGGGCCACCGTCACGGATGGGCGGGAGGGGGCGACGCGGGCAGCCTGACGCTCCGGCGGCTTCGGCGCCGCAGTGGCCTTGGGCGTCGTTTCGACCGCCGGCACGGGTATCACCGACAACTCGTCGGCCATGCGCAGGGACTGCGGCACGACAGGCGTCGCCGCCGGGACCGGCGGCGCGCCGACAGGCTCGAGCGCAGCGGGTGCCGGAGCAGCTGGTGGCGCCGGACTGGCGCCTGGCGCTGCCGGCGCCACGACCGCCGCCACGACCGGCGTCGCGACCGGCGGCGGCGCAGGCACGGCGGCGGGCACCGCACGCGCGGCGGGCAACGACGCTCCGTCGGTTTGCATTTTGTACAAAGCCACCGCGCCCAGAATCGTCACGAAGGCCAGCACCCCGAGCAACAGCGGTGGCGATAGCCGACTCGGCTCCTGGTGCGCGACCAGGGGCGTCACTGCTGCCGGCAAGACGGCGCGATCGCCCTCGCCAACCCGGCGCGCATCGAGATCGCGCAGCATTTTGTTGACCAGGCTCATTCCAATACCTTCCCCCCCAACCCCCTGCAAGACAGCGGGTGACGGCGATTCGCCGCTGTGCGGCTGCATAAGACGGCTGCGCCCCTTTGGGGCGGCCCGGCAGGGGTGCGGATCACCACCGTTGCCACCAGTGCAGCGCGGGCAGACCCTCGGTATCGCTCCCGGCCAGGGTGACGTGGGCGCGGCTCACCCTGGTCGCGCCCTCGCCGTAGGCCAGCAGCATGGCCTTGTGCGCCAGCACGTTAACCAGACGCGGCGTACCGCTGGACAAACGAAACAACAAACGCGCGCTGGCGAGCGGAAAAATGTCGCCATCGCGATGGCCCGCCACCCGCAGGCGATGGGCCAGGTAATGCGCGGCTTCCTGCTGCTTCAGGCCCGGCATCCGGTAATGGAAGACGATGCGCTGGCGCAACTGGCGCACGGCGGGATTGGCCAGTTTCTGGTCGAGCT
>CAZYTN010000476.1:0-1851 GCA_964650115.1 uncultured Sulfuritalea sp. | reverse complement strand
TTTTTGGCTGCGCCAAAAATAAAAGCCCCCGACCAAAGGGGAGAAGGCCGAGGGCAAAACACCTTGAAGAATTCAAGGCACCCGCTCAGGGAGGTGAAGCGGGAGACAACGCGAACCAGAGTCCGGCGCCATCTGCTGATTATGATAGGCCGTATGCGTTAAAGTTCAAGCAATTTCAAAAATACTTTCAAGGCTAAGACAATGATTACAAAAGGTGTATTTCCCGGATCGCGGATGCGCCGAATGCGGCGTGACGACTTTTCCCGACGCCTGATGCGTGAGCACACACTGACGGCTGACGACCTCATTTATCCGGTCTTCGTCCTGGAGGGCGCGGGGCGTACCGAAGCCGTCGCGTCGATGCCCGGCGTCGAGCGCATGTCCCTGGATCGCCTGTTGCCGGTGGCAGAAAGGGCCTGGAAACTCGGCGTGCCGGCACTGGCACTTTTTCCGGTAGTCGATGCCAGCCGGAAAACTCCGGGGGCGGAAGAGGCCTGGAATCCGGCGGGACTGGTACCCACGGTGGTGGCGCGCCTCAAGGCGGAGTTTCCCGAACTCGGCGTGATTACCGATGTCGCCCTCGACCCCTATACCAGCCACGGTCAGGATGGCCTGATCGACCCGGCCGATCCGCGCGCCTATGTGATGAACGACGAGACGCTGGAAGCGCTGGCGAAACAGGCGCTGTGCCATGCCCGCGCCGGTGCCGACGTCGTCGCTCCGTCCGACATGATGGACGGCCGCATCGGCCGTATTCGCGCCACGCTGGATGGCGAGAAGCTGATCCATACCCGCATCCTGGCCTATTCGGCGAAGTACGCTTCCGCGTTCTATGGACCTTTCCGCGATGCCGTCGGTTCGGCCGGCAATCTGGGCAAGGGCGACAAAACCACCTACCAGATGGATCCCGGCAACAGCGATGAAGCCATCCGCGAAGTGGCGCTGGACATAGCCGAAGGCGCCGACATGGTGATGGTCAAGCCCGGCATGCCCTATCTCGACATCGTGCGCCGGGTGAAGGACGAGTTCGGCGTGCCGACCTACGCCTATCAGGTCAGCGGCGAATATGCGATGCTCAAGGCCGCCGCACAGAACGGCTGGCTGACCCACGATGCGGTGATGATGGAGGCGCTGCTTTCCTTCAAGCGCGCCGGTTGCGACGGCATCCTGACCTACTTCGCGCTTGAGGCGGCGGCGCTGCTCAAGGCCTGAGAGTTATGCGAAGCGGTATCCCTTGGGACGGCGCTGGCGTTACGGTGATCCGTCGCAGCGCCGTTGGCAATTACCGCGCAAGTATCGGCCACTGCACCGGCCAGTTTGTCAGCGGATCGTCCTTGAAGCCGCTTTTGACGAAGCGCTGCCAGCGTCCCACGGCATAGCAGACCAGCAGGTCGGCGTGGGCACCGAAGTCATGCTCGGCGGCCAGCGCACCCTGTGCCGACGCGACCTTGAGGCACTGCTTGAGCGTGGCTTCGATGCGATCCAGCAACTGGTTGATGCGGGCCTGCAGGCGCGGGTTCTCATGCACCAGCGCGTCGCCCACCAGCACCCGCGTCAGGCCGCGGTTCTTCTGCGCAAAGCGCAGCAGCGAGGCGACGATGGCCTCGACCTGCTTGAGACCGGACTCCTCGGCCGCTTCGATCTGGGTGATGACGGAAAATACGCCGCTCTCGATGAACTCGATCAGCCCTTCATACATCTGCGCCTTGCTGGCGAAGTGGCGGTAGAGCGCGGCCTCGGACACCTGCAGCTGTTTGGCCAGCAGGGCGGTGGTTACCTTTTCCACGGCCGGGCGCTCCAGCATTTCGGCGATGGTCTGCAGGATCAGGAGCTTTTTTTCACCAACCTTGG
>CAZYTN010000475.1:0-1853 GCA_964650115.1 uncultured Sulfuritalea sp. | reverse complement strand
GTCGATCCGTCCGCGCTGCTCGCAGCCTGCCGGGACAGGTATTTCGAGGACGACACGGAACCGCTGCGCGCTTGCCTGCGGCGAATTGCCTGTCGCGCTTGAGCATCGGGCAGGCGCCGAAAAAGCCGCCGCCGGCGGAACCGCAGGCGGCGCGGTAACATCCGCCATCTGCCGGAATTCCCGATCAAACCATTTTCATCATGACTCTACTGCTCGACGCACTCGACCGCGCCCTGAAGGAACCCCAGTGCGCCCTGCGCTGGCACGGCTTGATGGCGATCTGGGCTGAAACTCCCGACCAGGCGGCGCGACGCTCGGTACTCGACATCCTCCAGAGCCTGCCTGACAGCGACGCGCGCGCCGACATCCTGCGACTGACATTCCTTGCCCAGGCAAGCGGCGAATCGCGATTCGAGAACGCAGCCGCAGTCATGGTGCTGGCGGCAAAACCGGGTGACCCGGATCGCCTCGCCAGCTTCATGGCCTACCAGTGGCTGAGCGCTTTGCAGCATCTCGATGGCCGCGCGCAATTTGTCGCCGCCCTGTCGGCCGGACGGCTACCCGAGATGGCCATGCGCCTGATGCAGAGCGCTACCGGGGCCCTGCCGCCGGATTTTCCAGCGCGCGCGCCTGACGAAATCCGGCGCGTGGCGGTTGTCGTTCCCTATATCGGCCATCAGTTTCACACCCCCAGCGTCATGGCTGTCGAACAATGCGCCGTCCTTGCCCGTGAAGGCCTCCAGGTGCAGCTGTTTTCCGCACAGGAACTCCTGCCGCCGGATGCCGTGCTGTTCCGTGGCGACGGCCGCAAGCTGACCCTGCCGCCGCTGAATGCGCAGTCCTGGGCGAATCTCCTGCCGGCCGGCGTGCGCATGACGATCAGCGACAGCCGCTTCAGCCTGCCGGGGCGCTGGCGCAAGCTGATGCCGGTGCTGGCCGAATTCGATCCCGATGTCGTACTCCTGGTCGGACTCTATTCGCCGCTCGCCGCCGCGCTGCATACGGTCCGTCCGGTGGTGGGCATCAGTGTCAACACCGTCCCGCCGATTGCTCCGGCGGACGTCTGGCTGACCGCCGATACAGCGCTTGAACGCCAGGAAACCTGGGGAAAAATCTTTGCGCCGCCGCAGCCTGTGTATCACCCCTGGCGGGTAAAACGCTCGCGCAGACAATGGCCGGTCACGCGTGCGGAACTCGGCCTGGGCGAAACGGCCGTGGTCTGGATCACGGCGGGATTCCGTCTCGAGCACGAGATCAAACCCGAATGGGCGGGCCGCATGCTGCAGCTGATGTCGCGCCATCCCCAGGTGGTCTGGCTCCTGGTAGGCGGCGAGGGCAAGCTGCCGCAGGCCCTGCTGCAAGCGGCGCCGGAGCGCGTGCGGGCATTGGCAACCCGCAAGGATCTGTCCGGCATCCTGCGCATCTGCGATATCTACGCCAACCCGCCGCGCATGGGTGGCGGTCTCAGCGTCGCCGAGGCCATGGCCGAAGGCCTCGCCGTCGTATCCCTGGCGGGTTCCGATGGCGGCGACAAGGCAGGCGAACTGGCGCTGCCAGACCTGGATGCCTACCTGGAACGCCTGGCCGCGCTCACGCAAGACCCCGGCCTGCGTGCCGAAATGGGTCAGGCCTTGCGCCGGCGCTTCGATGAACGTTTCGACCTCGAAACCTCGGGGCCGGCGCTGCTGGCGGCTTGCCGGCAGGCGGCGGAGCTCGCCCGCGCCCGACTCACAGAGTCTTCCTGAATTTCGCCGGACTGCCGAATACCAGCACGCCATCAGGCACGTCCTTGGTCGCCACGGCACCGGCGCCGACAAATGCGCCGTTGCCAATGACCAGCCTTTCCAGCAAGG
>CAZYTN010000474.1:933-1854 GCA_964650115.1 uncultured Sulfuritalea sp. | reverse complement strand
ATCGAGAACAGCAGCAGTCCGCCGGCGATGCGGAACGCGGGCAAGCCGATCGACAATGTGCGCAGCAGCCAGTCGCCGGCCAAGGCGGAGCCGGCCAGGATGGCGGCGGCGATCAGGCAGGCGCGCCACGCCACGCTGCGGCGCGAGGGCGCCGGCAAGCCATGCGTGATGGCGACGAAGGTCGGCACCAGGCCGATCGGATCGACCACGACCAGCAGCGTGACCAAGGCGGCGATGAGGAATTCGACCGGCATGAATGGAGTGTGCTGGGAACTCTTGGCGGGTCAACTGGGGCCGCAAGAGGCAGGCGAAAAAGCGCTCTTTGGCGCCTTTGCGGCAGCGCAGCGAGCTCTCGTCTAACGCATTGAAATAAATAGTGATATCAGCCTGTACAGGGCGGCCTTTCGGGTGGCAATGCGGTCATGAATCGGCTAGAAAAAAGACCAAGCAAATCCGCGCGGGAACCCAATTTTGTCCGACACTGAAACTCCGAAACCGGGGGACGGCAGTCCTTCCGACGTGCGCCCCGTTTCGATCACCGAGGAAATGAAGCGCAGCTATCTCGATTACGCCATGAGCGTGATCGTGTCGCGGGCGCTGCCCGATGTGCGCGACGGCTTGAAGCCGGTGCACCGGCGCATCCTCTATTCGATGCACGAGCAGGGCCACACGCCCGACAAGAAATACGTCAAATCGGCGCGCGTGGTCGGCGACGTGATGGGCAAGTATCACCCGCACGGCGACCAGGCGATCTACGACGCGCTGGTGCGCATGGCGCAGGATTTCTCCATGCGCCTGCAACTGATCGACGGCCAGGGCAATTTCGGTTCGGTCGACGGCGATCCGCCGGCGGCCATGCGCTACACCGAATGCCGGCTGGCGAAGCCCGCGATGGCGCTGCTCGACGACATCGACAAGGAT
>CAZYTN010000474.1:0-923 GCA_964650115.1 uncultured Sulfuritalea sp. | reverse complement strand
GGCCAACTACGACGGCAACGAGAACGAGCCGGCGGTGCTGCCGGCGCGCTTCCCGAACTTGCTGGTGAACGGCGCCGGCGGCATCGCGGTCGGCATGGCCACCAATATTCCGCCGCACAATCTCGGCGAGGTGATCGACGCCTGCATGGCGGTGATCGACGACCCGGCGGTCGGCATCGACGAGCTGATCAAGATCGTGCCCGGCCCGGATTTCCCGACCGGCGGCATCATTCTCGGCCGCGCCGGCATCCGCGCCGCTTACGAAGGCGGCCGCGGCTCGATCGTGATGCGCGGCAAGATCGCCTTCGAGACCATCCGCAAGGAACGCGAAGCGATCGTCATCAGCGAGATTCCCTATCAGGTGAACAAGGCGAGCATGGTCGAGCGCATCGCCGAGCTGGTGCGCGACAAGAAGATCGACGGCATTTCCGACCTGCGCGACGAGAGCGATCGCGACGGCTACCGCGTGGTGATCGAGCTCAAGCGCGACGCCGAGCGCGACGTCGTGCTCAACCAGCTCTATCGCTTCACGCCGCTGCAATCGAGCTTCGGCGTCAACACCGTGGCGCTCGACGGCGGCCGTCCGCTGCTGATGACGCTGACGGACCTGCTCAAGGCCTTTGTCGCCTTCCGCGAAGAGGTGGTGTCGCGGCGCACCAAGTTCCTGCTGAGCAAGGCGCGCGACCGCGCCCATGTGCTGGTCGGCCTCGCCATCGCGGTCGCCAATATCGACGAGGTGATCAAACTGATCCGCGCCTCGAAAGATGCCAACGAAGCGCGCGAAGCCTTGATGGCGCGCGAATGGCCGGCCACCACGGCGGCCACGTTGATCGAGCTGATCGACGATCCGCGCCACAAAGTGAGCAGCAAGGGCACCGCGCGGCTGTCGATCGAACAGGCCAAAGCCATCCTCGATCTGCGCC
>CAZYTN010000473.1:0-1854 GCA_964650115.1 uncultured Sulfuritalea sp. | reverse complement strand
GGTCGCCGATCACCTGGTCGACGCACACACCGACGGCGCCTATGCGGTGCTGCGCCTGGCCGGAGCCTGCCCGGCCGGCGGCGGCGATCTGCAACTCGACTATCGCCTGCTGTTCGATCTCGATGCCCTGCATCGCGGCCTCTTGCGCCTCGGCCTCGACGGCACGACGCAGACCGCCATACTCTCGCCGCAGCGCGCACAGCAGAAGTTCGCGGCGGGCGAGGCATCGCGCCTGGCGGCTTTCGGCCAGTATCTGGTGGAAGGCATCTGGCATATCTGGATCGGCTTCGACCACATCCTGTTCCTGCTTTCCCTGCTGCTGCCGGCGGTGCTGGTGCATGAGGCAAGGCTCTGGCGCGGCGTTGCCAATTTCCGCCAGGCGCTGGTCGAGGTACTCTGGGTGGTCACGGCCTTCACCGTGGCGCATTCGATCACGCTGTCGCTGGCCGCCCTGGGCCTGATCTCGCTGCCCTCGCGGCTGGTGGAATCGGCGATTGCCGCGTCGGTGGTGCTGGCCGCGGCCAACAACCTCAAGCCGCTGGTCGAGCACCGGCGCTGGATGGTGGCCTTCGGCTTCGGCCTGATCCACGGTTTCGGTTTTGCCAGCGTGCTGGCGGAACTGGGCTTGCCGCAGGAGACCCTGGTGCTCTCCCTGCTCGGCTTCAACCTCGGCGTCGAGATCGGTCAACTGGCCATCGTCGCGGTGTTCCTGCCGCTGGCCTATGCCCTGCGCGCAACTCCCTTCTATCGCCGCGTCGTCTTTGTCGGCGGCTCGCTGGCAACGCTGACGATCGCGCTGATCTGGTTCGTCGAGCGCGCCTTCGACCTCAAGCTGATCAGCGCCTGAGCCGGCCGCGCCAATGCATGGCGGCTTGCTTCGGTTCCATTGCGAAGCCGAATTACTCGAGCCTGCTGCAAGGCTGGGTAGAGATAGTGTCGATCAGTTCCGAGTCGCGACGTTTGCTTTGAAGTGAGCAGCGCTCGCCGCTGATGGTGATTCCGGTCACCATGAAACTATCCGAAACTGCGCCTCCGGCGGCGGTTTGGTACTGGATCGGAATCACATCCCCATTGCTCACCGTGGCCGGCAGGCGAATTGATGCGCTTACGCCGCCCGCGTAGTTCGCGAGGTCGGACTGTTTGTTGAGCTCGCCGGCGCCGCCGGTCTGGACCGTCTCGGCCGCTTGCTGGGCGCTTGCCGTCGCGGTCAGCGCGACCAGGATCGTGAAAATACCGAATGATTTCTTCATGAGCAATCCTCGCTTTTCGGCTATCAGTCTAGACCATGCGGAATCATGCGCCAAGCGGGATCGGCCGGATCACGAATCTGCCCGACGCAGATCGTGCTCGGCCCACAAGGCACGGGCGAAAGCCTTCCATGCCGCACCGCCATGCGTGTCGATATCCTGCTCGGCGCTTTCCTTCATGACCGTCAACATCAGTTGCGCCAGACCGAAGAGTTCGACCCGCGCGCGGGTTTGCGGATCCCTGGAGGTGCATTCGGGGTGCTCCGGGTCCAGGCGGCATTCGATCGCCTCGCGCGCCAGTTTGCGCACCTGCTCGGCATCGTCCCAGTCGATGCCGAGAACGACGCCCTTGCGCTTGAGTTCGTGCTCGATTTGCAGGGCTTGGCGGGAGTAGTTTTCGAAGCCGCTCATGGTGAAGTCCTTCGCGTGACTTTCGCCGACTTGGGCTTTGTCGCGGCGGCAGGCGCCGGTCGCCTGGCGAGAAAGCGCGCGAGATAGCGCCCCGTGTAACTGCCCTTGACCAGCGCCACGTTTTCCGGCGTCCCCGTGGCAATGATGCGGCCGCCGCCGTCGCCGCCTTCCGGGCCGAGATCGACGATCCAGTCGG
>CAZYTN010000472.1:0-1855 GCA_964650115.1 uncultured Sulfuritalea sp. | reverse complement strand
CACATGAATCTGAAGATGACGACCGGCGTCTACGGCTCGACCTTCTACATGCTGACCGGTTTTCATGGCTTTCACGTGACGCTTGGCGCCACGATGCTGATCGTGATCCTGCTGCGTTCGATGAAGGGCCACTTTACCTCCGAGCGCCATTTCGCCTTCGAAGCGGTGGCCTGGTACTGGCACTTTGTGGACGTCGTCTGGCTTGGCCTGTTCGTCGTCGTCTATTGGCTGTAAGTTCCGGCACGCGGCGCACCTGGCGTGCGCCGCGAAGCCTTGAATCAAAGGCGTTCGCCCATCCAGCCAAACCGGTAGGCGGCCATCAACAGCAGGAAGAGGACAAGGGAAAGACCCACCCGCAAGGTCAGTGCCTTGACTGCGCGAGTCTTGTCCTGACCCCGATCCCGATAGACAAATACCAGTGCACTGCCCAGGCTGGCAATGATGGCGATCAGCATCAGTACGACAAAGATGCGCATGGTTTTTCCTTTCGACGAACACGCCCAGTCTAACTGACCCGCCGGTCGCAGACGAACCCAACCGAGGCCCGTCCTTTCGCCGATGTCGATTTTTTCCAGCCAGCGCAACTACCTGCGTCCGGTCCTGATTCTCCTGCTGGTTCTGATCTGTCTTGCAATGGCCGGGCTGCAATACTGGCGCGCCGCAACCCGCGGCGAGCGATTCGAACGCGAACAGGCGGCGCTTGTCTCGACCCCGGTCAGCCTGTCGCCGCAGCAGCGTGAGCGCGAGAAACTGCTCGACAGGGCGGCGACCGCGCGTGGTCGCTGGCGCACCGAGAAGACCCTGTTTCTGGACAACAAGATCTATCGCAGCCACCCCGGCTATCATGTGCTCACCCCCTTGCAGTTGTCCGGCAGTGAAGTTGTGGTACTGGTCAATCGCGGCTGGATCGCCGCGCCGCGATTGCGTTCAGAGCTGCCGTCGGTTCCGACGGCGATCGGCGAGGTCGAGGTGTCCGGGGTGACCCGCAGCTTCGAGACGCGGATTTTCGAGTTGCAAGAAAGCCCGCCACAGGGATCTGTCTGGCAGCATGTGCGTGAAGCGGACTATCGCCGGCACAGCGGCCTTGATGCCCTGCCGGTGGTTCTGCTGCAGACCGGCGCGGACAGCGACGGCTTGATTCGCGACTGGGGTTCTGCAGAAAATCCGGCGACCAGGCACCATGGCTATATGGCGATGTGGCTGGTTTTTGCCTTAATGGCCGCGGCCTATGGCCTTTTTGCATGGCGAAAGAAATGACGGAAGACCGACGCACCGGAATGGAAACCGGGGACAACTCCCCCGCGACGCGAGCTTCCGCGGGGCGCGGCCAGTTCAAGGGCCGACTGATACTGCTGGCCATCGTTGCGATCGGCGTATTACCGCTTCTGGCCGCCTTGTACTTCCGCTATGTCGCGCCACCCGAGGTCAAGGCGACAGTCGGCCGGCCGCTTGACCCGGTGCGCTTGCCGTTTGAACTCATTCAGCGTGCCGACGGGGCGAAGCTGGACCATCCTGAAGTGAGCGGCAAGTGGCTGGTCATTCTGGCGGCGCCGGGCGGTTGCGATGAGCGCTGCCAGCATGCGCTTTACCTGACCCGGCAGGCACGCACGGCACAGGGGCGTAACATGGCACGTGTCGACCGCCTCTGGCTGATTACCGATGCAGCGGCGCCGGCGGCGGACCTGATGGCGGCGCACCCGGACCTGATCGTGATCAGGGCGACGGATGGCAAGGTGCTGCAGCTCTTGGGTGGAAGTGAGCACCGTTACATCAATCTGGTCGACCGGCGAGGCCTGCTGGTTTTCCGCTACGCCGACGATCCCGAGCCGAAGGCCTTCATTCGCGAACTCGGCAA
>CAZYTN010000471.1:0-1857 GCA_964650115.1 uncultured Sulfuritalea sp. | reverse complement strand
GCCTCGACCTCGCGCATCGTGCCGGCGCAACGCCTGACCAGATCATGGTAGACGCTGGTGCCTTCCACCTTCCAGGCCATTTCCAGCTCGGTCAGCTCGCGCATCACCTTGGCCGGCACGCCGCCTGCCAGCATGCATGGCGGAATCTCCAGCCCGGCCTTGACGAAGCTCTGCGCCGCGACGATGGCCGATTCGCCAACCACGGCGTTGTCCATCACCACCGCGTTCATGCCGACCATGCCATTCCTGCGCACGATGCAGCCGTGCAGGATGGCGCCGTGACCGATGTGGCCGTTTTCCTCGATGACGGTGTCGCTGCCCGGAAAGCCGTGCATCACGCAGCAGTCCTGCACATTGGCACCCACCCCGATGAGCAGGCGGCCGAAATCGCCGCGCAGGCTGGCGCAAGGACCAATATAGGCGCCCGCACCGACATGCACATCGCCGATCAGCACGGCCGAAGGATGGACAAAAGCGGCTGGGTCGACCACCGGCACGATGCCGTCGATTGCATAGACTTTCATTCTTCGTGGCCTCGTCGAAACCGTGGGCAATGATACATTTTGATTCTAAACTAACCAGGTCTTTTGTGTCACAATGAATTCGTTGCCAATCCAGCAATTCCAGCTCGTGTTACGTTAGCGCACGGCGCGAACCTGCGCCAGCGCAACCCACCCCGACCAGAAACGCAGAATCCCCCCGGAGTCCCGCCGATGAAGTACCAGCACATCATTTTCTCGCTCGAGAGCAGCATCGCGCGCATCACGCTGAACCGTCCCGAGCGGCTCAACAGCTTCAACGCCGACATGCATCTCGAACTGCGCGACGCGCTGACCCGGACGCGCGACGGGCACGCCCGCGTGCTGCTGCTGACCGGCGCCGGACGCGGTTTCTGCGCCGGCCAGGATCTGTCCGACCGCAATGTGGCGACAGGCAGCGAGCCGGTCGATCTCGGCTACAGCATCGAGACCTGGTACAAGCCGCTGGTCCTCTCCCTGCGCGCCTTGGAAATGCCGGTCATCTGCGCCGTCAACGGCGTCGCCGCCGGGGCCGGCGCCAACATCGCGCTGGCCTGCGACATTGTCCTCGCCGCGCGCTCGGCCTCCTTCATCCAGGCCTTCTGCAAGCTCGGCCTGGTACCCGACGCCGGCGGCACCTGGGCGCTGCCGCGGCTGGTCGGCACCGCCCGCGCCATGGGACTGGCCATGCTCGGCGACAAGCTTTCCGCCGAGCAAGCCGAGAACTGGGGGCTGATCTGGAAATGCCTCGATGACGACAAACTGATGGCGGAAGCCGAAAAGCTCGCCGTCCATTTCAGCAGTGCGCCGACCAAGGGGTTGGCCCGTACCAAACAGGCGATCCATGCCAGCAGCGGCAACAGCCTCGAACAGCAGCTCGAACTGGAACGCGCCAGCCAGCAGGAACTCGGCTTCGGCCACGACTACCGCGAGGGTGTCGCCGCCTTCATGGAAAAGCGCGGTCCCAACTTCACGGGCGAATGATGAGCATGACACCCCAGCAGATTGCCGAGCGCTGCACCGAGCTCATGTGGCCGGACGACCACGCCGCGCGCGGTCTCGGCATTGTCATCGCCAGCACCACGCCCGGCGGCGCCACGGTAAACATGAAGGTGCGCCAGGACATGGTGAACGGGCACGGCATCTGCCACGGCGGTTTCATTTTTGCCCTGGCCGACACCAACTTCGCCTATGCCTGCAACAGCTTCAACCACCGCGCCGTGGCGGCCGGAGTCGACATCAACTTCATCGCTCCCGCCCATCTCGGCGATACACTTACGGCGACGGGCGGCGCGCGCCACCAGGGCGGCCGCAGCGGCATTTACGACATCGAGGTCAC
>CAZYTN010000470.1:0-1859 GCA_964650115.1 uncultured Sulfuritalea sp. | reverse complement strand
TGTCGAGTCCCAGCAGCGTCGGATTGCGCCGCAACTCGTCGCGCACCAGCGCATAAGCGGCCTCGGCACCGTCGTTGTCGAGTTCGGCGCGAAACACCGCGTCGAGCAGATCAAGCGAGGGATGGCGTTCCAGCCAGCCGCGCAGCAACTGGATGCCATGGTCCTTGCGACCCAGCTGAATATGCGCCGTCATCAGCTTTTCCGCAGCCAGCGCGAGATACACCGGATTCTGCTGCTCGACGCGCTTCCAGTAGTCAATCGCCGTCTCGCCGGCGCCGACTTTTGCCGCCAGGTCACCAAGCAAGAGCGTGGCGCGGACGCACTTGCGGTTGGCCGTCAAGGCTTCGTCAAGCAGGCGGTTCGCCTCGTCGTGGCGATCATGCAGCATTTCATTGGCGGCCATTTCGCAATGAAACTCGGCGATCGCCTTCTGCCAGAGATGATCGGAATGGTTGGGCATGGCCTGGGCAATGACCACCGCTTTGGCCCATTCCTTTTCCTGCTGGTAAATTTCCAGCAGGTTTTTCAGTGCTTCCTCGTCGCGGTCCGTGCCGCGCAGCTTGACGAAGATTTCCTCGGCGCGATCGAGCAAGCCGGCCTTGAGGTAGTCCTGACCGAGTTCGGAAAGGGCATGCAGCCGCTGGGCCGCTGACAGGCCGTCGCGCTCGATCAGGTTCTGATGTACGCGAATGGCCCGATCAGTCTCGCCGCGACGGCGAAAAAGATTGCCCAGCGCAAAATGCAGTTCAATGGTTTCCGGATCGACGCGTGCTGCTTCGATAAAGGCTTCGATGGCCTGGTCCGGCTGTTCGTTGAGAAGAAAATTCAGCCCCTTGAAATAGGAGCGCGGCAAGGCGCGCGACTCCTTCAGGAGCTGATTGATATCGATGCGCGCAGCAACCCAGCCCAGGACGAAAAAAGCCGGCAGGACCAGCAGCCACCAGAGTTCGATTTCCATGGCGTTACCGTGAAAGTCGCGTCAACAACCCATAATCTCCCTCCCCTTCAAGGGGAAGGTCGCATGCGACGTTTGCGATTGGAGGGCTGGGGTGGGGATGGGGGCAAGCTGGCATGACTTTCATTATTTGGGGCGTCTCTCGAAGTCATGCCAGTCAGCGCGGCTGGCGGTCAGCCGTACGTCGCGGGCGCACGAAGACGCCAAGGGCCGCGGTCAGTCCGACGCCAACGCCAATGGCAAATACCGCGAGGATGACCACCGAAATCGGCGCCGTCCAGGCGTGATCCATAAAGAAACGCAGTTCCATCGGCCCGCTGTTCTTGATCGCCAGGCCGAACAGCCCGACGAAGACCGCGATACGCAACAGCCAGACGAGAAGCTTGAACAGAGTGGTCACGAATAGATGTGGGCGAAAAAATGGGCGACGCAGATTTTCAGGACAGGCTAACGCCGGTTTTGTCGGTGTTAACTGTGGTGACCGAAACTAAAAAGCGGCACCCGTCCAGGGTGCCGCCCCGATGCAAACTGCAATAACGCAGCTCATGGCCGGTAATCGACCCGTTCCCGCAACTCCTTGCCGGCCTTGAAATGGGGCACGTACTTTTCGGGTACCTGCACCTTTTCGCCCGACTTCGGATTGCGACCGATGCGCGGCGGCCGGTAGTTCAGCGCAAAGCTGCCGAAGCCGCGAATCTCGATGCGATCACCGCGCACCAGCGCCGCAGTGAGCGCGTCGAGAACCATCTTGACGGCGAAGTCGGCATCCTTCGCCACGAGCTGGGGAAAGCGCTCCGCCAGCCGCGCGATGAGTTCCGATTTGGTCATGAGCTCAGACTTATTGCGGCTGGTTCTGGTTGAGCTTGGCCTTCAGCAGCGCGCCCAGATTGGTCGTGCCGCTGCT
>CAZYTN010000469.1:0-1861 GCA_964650115.1 uncultured Sulfuritalea sp. | reverse complement strand
TTCGCCGTGCCCTTGGGCTTGGGGAAATCCTCCATGCCCTTGATTTCCTCGATTCGCGTGCGAACGGCGGAATCCGACATCGGGTGAATGATTTCATTGGTCATGTTGAGGAACTTCGGGTGGCTTGCATCTTCATTTAATGCATATCGGCAACGCCGAAGGCGCGATCCGGCAGGCTACAATATTTGCATGGATCCGGCGATGAATTTCTGCAGTGCCTGCGGCGCGCCTGTTGCGCTGAAGATACCCGCGGGCGATACATTGCCGCGCCATGTCTGCGAAACCTGCGGCGCGATCCATTACCGCAATCCGCGCCTGGTGGTCGGCGCCCTGCCGGAATGGGAGGATCGCGTGCTGCTCTGCCGCCGCGCCATCGAACCGCGCCACGGCAAGTGGACCCTGCCGGCGGGCTTCATGGAAAATGGCGAAACCGTCGCCGCCGCGGCCTTGCGCGAAACCCTGGAAGAAGCCTGCGCGCGCGTCGAACTGGGCGCGATGTACACGCTGATCAGCGTGCCGCACATTCATCAGGTGCATGTCTTCTACCGCTCGCAACTGCTGGATATGGACTTCGCCCCCGGCGCGGAAACCCTCGAACTGCGCCTGTTCGGCGAGGACGAAATTCCCTGGGACGACATCGCCTTTCGCACCGTCGCCATCACCCTGAAGCACTACTTTGCAGATCGTCGCAGCGGCCAGTACGGCTTCCATACCGAAGACCTGGCGGCCCCGCCACAACATCCACCGCGCTGATCATTCATCCTCGAGGTTGAACACCACCGGCAGCACCACGGCGAAGTTCCTGCCGCGCAGGCTTTCGGGCAAGGATGCGCGAAGGGCGCCGGCATCGATCATCGTCAGCGCCGCCCGGTCCAGTGACTCGTGGCCGCTGGAACGGCCGACCGTTGCGGCCTGCGGCCGACCGTCGCTGCCGACTTCGAGGCGAACCTCCGCGGTTCCCGTCCAACCCGCTGCCATGGCCCGGGGCGGGTAGCGCTTGAAGCGTCGCGCCTGGCTCGCCACCGACAGTCGATAACCGCGCAATCCATCGAGCGCCTCGCCCGATGCGTTGGCCTGGATCAGCAGCGCGCCGGATGGCGAACCCGCCGCGGGCGCAACGGCCGCCACCGTCGCGGCGGGCAGGGCAGGGCCGGGAGCCGGCGGCGTGACCGGATCGGCCGCTATCGGCGGCGCCTGCGGAACCGCAGTCGGCATCGGCAGGTCCAAGCCTTTTGTTGCAAGAACCGGCGGACGTGGCGCAATAGTAGGTGCCGGCGCCACGGCGCGCGGCGGCAGGGATGGCGCAGGTGCAGCGGGGACGGGCGGCGACGGGCGCATGGTGGCCTGCAGCAGCACAGCCTCCTTGCCCGGCGGTCGTGGCGGCGCCGGCCACAGCAGCAGCAAATGGAAAATGAGGGAGGCCAGGATCGCGAATCGCAACCGCCGCGCCCCAATCGCCCTCATATCGAAGCTATGAAAAGTCATTGCGCTCTGCTAAATTCCTACCGATACAGGATTCTATAGTTATGAGTAGCCATCCGCTGATCCTTACCCTCGACCAGCACGGTGTTCCGCACCGCTGGGTGAGCTGGCAGCATGCCTGCATTTACGTCGCACGCGACCTGGTCGCCTGGGACGCGGGCGACACGCAGTTCATTTTCCACGGCGGCACCAACCGCGTCACCGGCGAACGCTCCGAACTGGCCACCAGCAGCATCATCGCGATCCGCGGCAAGGCCCTCTCGGGCAAGTCGCTGCACCCCACCCCACCGCTGTCGAACCGCGAACTGTTCCACCGCGACAGGCACATCTGCGCCTATTGCGCCCGCGAGTATTCCTCGCAGAAGCTGACGCGCGACCA
>CAZYTN010000468.1:325-1870 GCA_964650115.1 uncultured Sulfuritalea sp. | reverse complement strand
AAGCTAGGTTCTGTTGACATTAGGGGATTCCCGCGGACTCGCAATTGTGATTCAAGATCGCAACTGAGGGAGGGCGATCTTGATTCGGCGGGAACTGACGGACGCGCAGTGGGCGCGCATCGAGAAGCTTGTTGCGGGTAAAGAAGGCGACAAGGGCCGGCACGGCGAGGACAATCGACTGTTTGTCGATGCAGTGCTCTGGATTCTGCGGACGGGCTCGCCTTGGCGTGATTTGCCTGATGAACTCGGCAAGTGGAACAGCGTGTACACGCGCTTCATGCGCTGGTCGCGCGCAAGCCGATGGGAGAGTCTTTTCAAGGCATTGGCCGACGATCCCGACTTCGAGCATGTCATGATCGATGCGACGATCGTGCGCGCACACCAGCATGCGAGCGGTGCAAAAGGGGGGCCGATGCTCAAGCCATCGGCCGTTCGCGCGGGGGGCTGAGCACGAAGATCCACGCTGCGGTCGATGCACTCGGAAATCCACTGCGCCTGATCCTCACGGCCGGACAGGTTCACGAGTCGACCGAGGCTGCCAACCTTGTCGACGGTCTCACACTTGTCAGCTTGATCGCCGACAAAGGATACGACGCAGATCACTTTCGCATCCTCCTTGCCGATGCCGAGGTCGATGTCGTCATCCCGCCGCTCGGCTCGCGGAAAGCCGAGATCGCCTACGACGCGAACGCCTACAAGCTGCGCTACCGCATCGAATGCTTCTTCAACAAACTCAAGCACTATCGGCGCGTCGCGACCCGCTTCGAGAAGCTCGCACGAAACTTCCACTCGATGCTCTACCTTGCCGCCGCTATGATCTGGCTCCGATGAATGTCAACGGAACCTAGCCGGCCGCCGCGAGAGCCGCCTGAGGAAAACACCCTACTTTTGCCGGCCGGCGATTGTGAGGCCGTGCTCGATGGCGAACAGCGTCGCCGCTGCGCGCGTCGAAACGCCGATCTTCTGATAGATGTTCTGCGCATGTTGGGCTCGCGAGCGCACCCGCGCGGCGATGTCCGGCCCGGTCGGCTCAGCTCGCGGCCTGCAGGTGCTTGAACATGTGGCGCCGGGCCTCGTCGTCCATGTCCGCCTTGAACGTGAACTTGTCCTTGAGCGCGTTGGCGCGCTGGGCGGCAGGCCGTGCGCTGATCTCGTCGAACAGCCGCTTGAGGTTGGGGAATTTCGACCAAGCGTCGTCGCCCAGGATGAAGGGCACCATGCGCGCCCAGCCCCACACGTCCATGTCGACGATCGTGTACGTGTCGCCGACCATGTAGCGGCGCTTGGTGAGCTGCGCATCGAGAACGCCGAAGTGGCGCTGCGCTTCGTATTGATAGCGGTTGTGTGCGTACGGCACCTTCTCCGGCGCAAAGTGCTTGAAGTGCACCGCCTGGCCCGAGAACGGACCCACGCCGGTCGCCGCGAACATCAGCCACGACAGCAGCTCGCCGCGCGCGGCCGGCGTGTTAGCGGGGAGGAATTTTCCCGTCTTCTCGGCCAGATAGAGCAGGATGGCGTTGCTGTCGAAGAACGTTGCGTCGCCGG
>CAZYTN010000468.1:0-315 GCA_964650115.1 uncultured Sulfuritalea sp. | reverse complement strand
CTTGGTCGGGTCGGGCGAGCCGTTGAAATAGAACTTCAGCATTTTCCATCTCCGGATTGCGGCTTGGCCCTGGGGCGGGCTGATCGTGGCGGGGTGCCGTGGTGCGATGCCGGCCGGGTTTTCTACGCCAGCGCTTGCCGAAGTCGCAATCATAGTCTCGTGATTGCGCGAGCCTGACGGGTGCCGGGTGCACTTGGGCTGCCAGCACCTAGCGGCGCTGCGCGAGATACGCCTTGGCGCGGTCGATCGCATTCTGACGAACGCTGGCGTAGAAGAGATTGTAGTCGTGGTTGTGATAGCTGCCGAGCTTCGTCA
>CAZYTN010000467.1:0-1871 GCA_964650115.1 uncultured Sulfuritalea sp. | reverse complement strand
GCCTGGCGCCGGGTGAGGCCGGCGAACAGGCGGTCGATCACCAGCAGTTCGGGCGGGCGCAACAGCCAGCGGACGAAGCCCACCTTCCAGCGCTCGCTGCGTTCGAGGTTCATCGGCTGTTCGCGGGCGAGGACGGCAATGCGTTGCGGCGTCAGACCGCAGAGCTGCAAGGCGGCATCCAGATCCTGGTCGCGCGCCTTCCTGTCTCCGGCATCGTCGTCATAACGCAGCAGCAGCGCGAAATTGTCGGCCACGGTCAGGTTTCCAAGGAGGCCGCCGTTGGCCGGCAGGATGCCGACGCCGGGGCAGTCTTCGAGCGCGGCCACGACATCGCGGGCAATGGCGCCGTCGCCGGCGACAAGGCGATGGCGGCCGCCCTGATCGAGAGGTAGCGACAGGCGTGGCGCATCGCCCTCGCAGAGCGTGAGCAGGCGGTCGGCGACGACAGCATGCAGCGTACTCATCGCAGACCATAGAGCAGCAGGGCGAAGGCCGCGTCGATGACGAAGACGGCGATCAGCCCGGTGCCCACCGACAGCATCGCGGCACCGGAGATGCTCTGGCTGGACCGCGCGCCGCTGCTGCCGTGGTGGCAGGCGATGATGCCGACGGCGGCGCCCATCAGTGCGCTCTTGAGCAGGCTGAGCAGGGCCAGCCAGGGATCGGCCAGATCGAGAAAGCGCCCGGCCGCCTCGGCCAGCGGACGGCGTTCGAACACCGCCGTGGCCAGCCAGCCGCTGCCGATGGAAATCGCCTGGAAGCAGGCGGTCACGGCGGGCATGACGATTGCCAGGCCGACGATGCGCGGCAGCAGCAAGTAGTCGCCTGCCGGTACGCCGAGGCGGCGCAGCGCGGTGAACTCGTCGTGCAGGCGCATCACGGCTAGTTCCGAGGCAATGCCGGCGCAGCTGCGCGCCACCACCACCAGCGCCGACAGCAGCGGCGCCAACTCGTAGAAGAGGCCGAGGAACAGCATGCGCTGGGTCAGGTCGCTGTCGGCACCGATCAGCGCCGACAACTGGGTCGCGGCGGTGGCGCCGGTCAGCATGGCGAGCACGACGATCACCGGCAGGGCGGCCACGCCGGCACCGTAGATCTGCCGGTAAAGCTGCTCGCGCAGCAGCGGCCGGCGCAGTTCGCGATGCCGATGGCCGACAAACCAGATCAGGCCCAGGTAGGCGCCGATACGATTGCTCGAAAGGAGGCTCACTTGCCGACTCCATGGGCGGCCGTCAGCGGCGGGGTCCAGCCCCAGAGGGCGGGCAGGTCGGCGCGCGGCGTGCCGAGGTCGACCAGGCCGCCGGCGAAGCCGACAACGGCAGCCACCTCGGCGGAGCAGATCACCGGGTGCGGGAATTCCTTGGTCAGCGCTTCGAGGCGCCCGGCGATGCCGACGGGATCGCCGATCACCGAGAACTCGCGGCGCTTGCCGGAGCCGACATGGCCCGACAGTACCTCGCCGCTGTGGATGCCGATGCCGATCCTGATGGCTTCGATGCCCTCGGTGGCGAGTTCGACGTTGAGTCGGTCGACGCGCAGCAGCAGATCCTGCGCGGCCTCCAGCGCACTGCGCTGCGGCGCCGGCAGCGGTTGCGGCAGGCCGAAGGTGGCCATCAGGCCATCGCCGACATATTTGTCCACGGCGCCGCCGTTGGTCTGGATCGCCATTGCGGCGGCGGCATGGAAGCGGTTGAGCAGGTCGAGCATGGCTTCCGGCGTCGACTTTGCGCTGCGCACGGCAAAGCCGCGGATACCGGCGAAGAGCAGGGTGACCTCGCGGCGCTGGCCGTTCTTGTCGATGTGCAACTCGCCGCCAAGCAGCGCGCGCATCACCTGCGGACTGACGTGGCCGGCGAACATGGCGCGCAGGT
>CAZYTN010000466.1:0-1873 GCA_964650115.1 uncultured Sulfuritalea sp. | reverse complement strand
TTGATGCCGCCCATGATGCCGCTGCACAGCACCAGGTTCTCGCCGGCGCTGGTGATGCGGGCCAGCGCCATGTCCTTGCGCTCGGTGCAGTGGAAGTCGCGCTCGATGGCGGCCGCGGTATCCAGGTTGTCGAGGCCGACATAGGGCGTCGCGTCGAGGAACTCGATCGCGTCGTGCGAGATTTTCAGCAGCGTCCATTGCACGGCCAGGCCGTAAAGCACGATATGGTCGTAGCCGAGGCGCTTGGTGAAGGCCGGGAAACAGTCGCCGGCGCTGGCATCGAGGAAGGCGTAGCTGTCGGGCGAACGGCTGGTGAAATTGCCGCGCGTGGCCGAGGGCATGCTGCCGGTCAGGGTGCCGGCGCCGAAGATCAGCGGCACCTCGGGATCGAGGGCGTCCTTGTTCTCGTCGAGCAGGTTGTAGAGCAGCACCATGTTGGCGCCGCGACCGCCGAGGAAGCTGCGCATGATTTCGGCGGGGAGGTACTTGCTGCGGGTTTCGCGGCGTTCGAGATCGACGAACAGCACCGCGCCCTGGGTCGGGTATTGCGGCGCATCGTGCATGCGCGCGCACAACTGCTCGATTTTGCTTCTGACGCCCATCGTCCGCTCTCCATGGCAAACGCCGACTATGAGATTAGTTTACAGCATCAATTGTTTGAAGTCCATCAATATCGGCAAAAGCGCCACGGCCCCGGTACGATGACGCGAGGCGTGCCGGGGCTCAGCGGTGTTCGGGAAAGACTTTTTTCAGCAAGGAGAGGAAGGTTTCGCGTTCCGCCGCGCTGAAATTCTGCAGCAGGCGCTTTTCGTGCAGGCTGACCTGGCGTTTCAGCTTGCGCAGCAGGGCGCTGCCGGCGTCCGTCAGGCGGATCGCATTGGAACGCCGGTCGTGCAGGGCGGCACGACGTTCCACCAGGCTGCGCCGTTCGAGGTTGTCGATGACGGTGACCACCGTCGAGCGATCGAGATGCGTGGCGCGGGCCAGTTCGCTTTGCTTGAGGTCGGGGTTGGCTTCGATGATGACCAGTACGCCGAACAGGCCGGGAGTGACGTCCTCGCTGCCGGGGCCCTCGGCAAAATCCCGAAACAGGGCGATCTGGGCCATGCGCAACTGGTAGCCGACAAGGCCCGGCAGCAAGCCATAGTCGATGGCGGATTTATTGCTGGAATCGGGGGTGGCGGGCATGGCTTGGCCTGGTCGGTTTGTGGAGATCTGCGAGCGAAAGCACCCGCAGGCGGATTATGGCCGCGCCAAATACCCTGAGTCAAATAGTGGGATTTCCATCAAAACCGCGCCGGTGGGTTTTCAGCTGACAGTTACGCCCGGAGGCAAGCCCTGAGTGCCGTGGTGCCAGCGCCGACTATTGGTGTCGGCGCCCCGCCTCGCGCAGCTTGAATCCCGGTAGGGCCAAAGCAGCGGGCCAATCGAGCTTCACATGAAAGTGCCCGGCCTTCATCTCGAAGTGGGGCAGGGCATTGCGCGCGACGCGATGTACGCGTGGGCGGACACGGCGCCTTCACCGAGTCCGCGGCACAGGGTTGCCTCGAATGCCATGACCCTCGCCGTCACTGGCTCGACTTGGCCTTTTCGCGTTCTTCGTTGCCGGTCCAGCGCTTGAAGAGCTTGAGCTCGACGTCGAGATCGAACTGGTCGAGTGCCTTGCTGACCGACTGGTCGATGATGTCCTCCAGCGTCTTCGGCCGGTGGTAGAAGGCCGGCAGCGGCGGCACCAGCACCGCGCCGGCTTCCGTGACCTGGCACATCAGGCGCAGGTGGCCCAGGTGCAAGGGTGTCTCGCGCAGCATCAGCACGATTTTGCGGCGCTCCTTGAGGCAGACGTCGGCGGCGCGGATCAGCAGATTGGTGTTGA
>CAZYTN010000465.1:0-1877 GCA_964650115.1 uncultured Sulfuritalea sp. | reverse complement strand
ATTCTGTTCATTGACGAAATTCATACCCTGATCGGAGCGGGTGCCGCCTCGGGCGGGACGATGGATGCCTCAAATCTGCTGAAGCCCGCCTTGTCATCAGGTGCCCTGAAATGTATCGGGGCCACGACCTATACCGAGTTTCGCGGCGTGTTCGAAAAGGATCACGCACTGTCCCGCCGTTTCCAGAAGGTCGATGTAAATGAACCTTCCGTAGACGAGACCGTCTCCATTCTGCGCGGCCTCAAGTCCCGGTTCGAGGAGCATCACGGCGTCAAGTATTCTGCGGCCGCGATCTCCAGCGCAGCCGAATTGGCAGCCAAGTACATCAATGATCGCCATCTGCCGGACAAGGCGATTGACGTTATCGACGAGGCCGGCGCCGCGCAGCGCATCCTACCGAAATCCAGGCAGAAGAAGACCATTGGCAAGCTTGAGATTGAGGATATTGTTGCCAAGATTGCCCGCATTCCGCCGCAACATGTCTCTGCGGACGACCGCTCGGCTCTGAGGAATCTCGACCGGGACCTGAAGAATATGGTGTTCGGCCAGGAAGCCGCGATCGACGCGTTGGCGAAAGCGATCAAGATGTCGCGCTCGGGACTCGGTGACCCACAGAAGCCGATTGGTTGCTTTCTTTTCTCGGGACCCACGGGCGTCGGGAAAACCGAGGTGGCGCGTCAGTTGGCCTACGGCATGGGCATTGAACTGATCCGTTTCGACATGTCCGAATACATGGAACGCCATGCCGTGAGCAGACTGATCGGCGCGCCGCCGGGCTATGTGGGCTTCGATCAAGGGGGACTGCTCACCGAGGCGGTGACCAAGAAGCCGCACGCAGTGTTGCTGCTTGACGAGATTGAGAAAGCCCACCCGGAGGTATTCAACATTCTCCTGCAGGTAATGGACCACGGAACCTTGACCGACAACAATGGCCGCAAAGCGGATTTCCGCAATGTGGTGATCGTCATGACCACCAACGCAGGCGCAGAAGCCTTGCAAAAGACCAACATCGGCTTCACCGCAAACAAGGGCCAGGGCGACGAGATGGCCGACATCAAGCGCATGTTTACGCCGGAATTCCGCAATCGACTGGACGCGATCATCTCTTTCCGCGCGCTCGATGCCGAGATCATCCTGCGTGTGGTCGACAAGTTCCTCATGCAACTTGAAGGCCAGTTGCACGAAAAGAAGGTTGAGGCGATCTTCACCGACGCGCTACGTGCCTGGCTGGCGGAAAAAGGCTTCGATCCGCTGATGGGAGCACGACCGATGGCGCGCCTGATACAGGACACGATTCGTTCCGCGCTGGCCGACGAATTGCTGTTCGGCAAGTTGGTGCACGGTGGTCGCGTCACGATCGACCTCGACGAGAACGAGAAGATCAAGCTCAGTTACGAAGAGGCGATCAGCACGCCTGCCATCCCTTCCGCGATTTAAGCGCTGGAGTGTTCTTGCGCGCGGGCATACCTCCCTGCGCTGCCATTTATTTTAGTTTCCATTCTCTTCCATCATGGACCTGCTCACCACCGATCTCTGCGATGCCAACGAAGACAAAGTGCGCGTTGTTGAGCCTATGTTCAACAGCTTCGGCGGTCGCGTCGCCTTTTATGGCCAGATCGCCACGCTCAAGCTTTTTGAAGACAATTCGCTAGTCCGAAAAGCGCTCGAGTCGCCAGGCAACGGTCGCGTGCTTGTGATCGACGGTGGCGGCAGTTTGCGTCGGGCTTTGGTCGGAGACCAACTCGCGGCTCTGGGCGTCAAGAACGGCTGGGCTGGAATTGTGGTTTACGGCTGCATCCGGGATTCGCGCGCCATCAACGAAATGGATATCGGGGTGTTTGCGATCGACACCCACCCGATGAAGACGGTGAAGAAAA
>CAZYTN010000464.1:0-1877 GCA_964650115.1 uncultured Sulfuritalea sp. | reverse complement strand
GCCAGCGACTGCCTGATGACCATGACCATCACCGGCGCCCATGGCGGCCTGGTGATCGCCGTGGCCGACGACGTCGGCATGTCCTCCTCGCAGAACGAACAGGATTCGCGCTTCTGGGGCCGCTTCGCGCACATCCCGGTGCTGGAACCGGCGGATTCGCAGGAAGCCTACGAGATGACGAAGTATGCCTTCGGCCTCTCCGAGCAGTACGAAACCCCGGTGCTGCTGCGCCTGACCACACGCATCTGCCACGTCAAGGGCCTGGTCACCGTCGGCGAGCGGGAAGCCCATGAACCGGCCGGCTTCGTCAAGAATCCGCAGCGCTGGGTCATGGTGCCGGCCCATGCCAAAGTGCGCATCCCCGGCCTGTTCCAGCGCGACGAAACCCTGCGCGCGGTGAGCGACGCCTCGCCGCTCAATGTGCTGGAAGCGGGAACGGATCGCAGCGTCGGCTTCGTCGCCTCGGGCCCGGCCTACATGCATGTCAAGGAAGCCTTCCCCGATGCGCCGGTGCTGAAGCTCGGCTTCTCCCACCCCTGGCCGCCGGAAAAGATGCGCGCCATTGCCGCCATGTGCGACAAACTGCTGGTGGTCGAGGAAACCGAGAAGCTGCTGGAAACCGAAATCAAGGCCGCCGGCATTGCCTGCCACGGCAAGGACGTGCTGCCCAGCATCGGCGAACTCTCGCCGCAGGTGCTGGGCCCGGCGGTGGACCGCCTGCTCGGCAGGCCGGTGCCTCCGCCCGCGCCCGCCGCAGCCCCGCCCAAGGTCTTCCCGCGGCCGCCGACACTGTGCGCTTCCTGCCCGCACATGGGCATGTACTACACGCTGTCGCAGATCAAGAACATCATCGTCACCGGCGACATCGGCTGCTACACGCTGGGCGCCGGCCACCCCTGGAATGCGCTGGACACCACGATCTGCATGGGCGCGACGATGGGCGTGGCACTCGGCATCGACAAGGGCCGCGGCGCGGTGGACAAGAACAAGCGGATTCTCGCCGTGATCGGCGACTCGACCTTCATGCACATGGGCATGCAGGGCCTGCTCGACATCACCTACAACCACGGCAACGTCACCGTCCTGCTGCTCGACAACAACACCACCGGCATGACCGGCGGCCAGGCCACCCCGGCGTCGGGCCGCGACATCCACGGCAGGGAGGCGCCGAAGGTCGACCTGTTCAAGATCGTCGAGGCACTGGGCGTGCCCAACGAGCGCATCAAGGTGGTCGACCCCTACCAGTTGCCGGTGCTGTTCAAGACCGTGCGCGACGAGATCAAGATCGCGGGGCCCTCGGTCATCATCGCGCGCCGGCCCTGCGTGCTGATCGACGAGTTCAAGCCCTTCCGGCCCTATCTGGTCGAGGAGGACAAATGCACCGGCTGCGGCAACTGCGTCGAGGTCGGCTGCCCGGCGATCCACGTCACGCACCGCGACAAGGTGGTCAAGCCCTCGGGCAAGGAGGTCGAACTGGCCTTCGTCAACATCGACAGTCAGGCCTGCACCGGCTGCGGCCTCTGCGTACAGCCCTGCGCGCCCGACGCGATCCGCCATGTGCCGCGCCATGACATACCGATCCACATCGTCAAGACTTCCAGCAGCTCATGAGCCAGAACGACATCACCAACATCCTGGTCTGCGGCATCGGCGGCCAGGGCGTCATGACCGCCGCCGAAATCCTCGCCGAAGCCGCCATGGCCGAAGGCCATGACGTGAAAAAGACCGAAGTCGCCGGCATGGCCCAGCGCGGCGGCGTGGTCACCTCGCATCTGCGCTTCGGCCGCAAGGTGCTCTCGCCGCAGATCGAGCCGGGCACGGTGCAGGTGCTGCTCGGTTTCGAGGGCGCCGAGGCCCTGCGCTGGTCGCACTACCTG
>CAZYTN010000463.1:0-1886 GCA_964650115.1 uncultured Sulfuritalea sp. | reverse complement strand
TCAATGTCTTCCATGCCGGCGCCACGCCGATCGAATGGATGACCAAGAAGTCCGATCACAGCGGATCGGCGGGCATGCGCAAGGGTGAAAGCTGTGCCGGTTGCCATGAAGAAAAGGGCACACTGAATTTCAATTTCAAGCGCCTGGCGGACAAGGAACTGGAGCCCGTCGGTGCGCCGAAGACCATGATGTTTCCGGTCAGCGTGCAGGCGGCATACGACAAGGAAAACCTCTACATGCGCCTGACTTTCAAGGCACCCGCCGACGCAGCCGCCGACGCGCCGCGTGAGGACAAGGATCCCAAGCACGAAGTCAAGGTCGCAGTCATGCTCATGGGCAGCAAGGTACCGGAAGCCGGGCAGTTCGGTTGCTGGGCGACTTGCCATTCGGATGTGCGTTCCATGCCTGGCGCCAAGCCGGACAAGAAAAAATACATCACCGGGGCCAACCTGGGCGGCGAGGTGTATGCCGACTACATCCAGTGGAAGAGCGGGGCCGGCGGCAAGGGCGCCACGCAGGTGGACGGTCATGTGGCTGCCGAGCGCGTGAACAAGGACGGCAAGGCCTTGGTCAAGGCCGAAGGCGAGAACAAGGGTGGCATGTATACGGTCACCTTTACCCGCAAGCTGAGCGGCGGTGCCGGTGATCTTGCGCTGGCCGAAGGCAATGTGGTGCCGTTCGGGATTGCCGTCCATACTGACAAGACGGTCTATCGCTTCCATCACGTCTCGCTTGGCTACAAGTTGGGCATCGGCGCCGACGGCGACGTGAAGGCTGCCAAGCAGTAAATAAGTAGCGTTCCTTCCGGACATGTTTGCCGGTCGCAGTACCCTGAAACGAGTGCCAGCCTTGCTGGCACTCGTTTGTTTTATGTCCCCGGCTCTGGCTGGCGACGGTATCCCCCGGCGGGATGAGGCGGCGGCGCAGCATACCGTGGAGGTCACCATTCAGGACTACAAGTTCCTGCCGGCAGAAGTAAGAATCAAGGCGGGCGACACGGTGAAATGGATCAACCGCGAGAAGCGCACCAGCCACTCGGTACTCTTCCCCGCCGAGAACGGTCTTGAATCGGACCGGTTTTTCCCCGATGAATCCTGGCAGCGCACTTTCGCGCAGCCCG
This sequence comes from uncultured Sulfuritalea sp., assembly GCA_964650115.1. Taxonomy (GTDB): domain Bacteria; phylum Pseudomonadota; class Gammaproteobacteria; order Burkholderiales; family Rhodocyclaceae; genus Sulfuritalea. The sequence goes on along the minus strand of CAZYTN010000463.1, from coordinate 766 downwards.
GTTCCTACAGTTACCGCTGCGGTCCGCACGAGGAAATGAAGGGACTTGTCGTTGTCGAATAGCACAACACTCGTTGCCGCAATGACGTCGTTGCTGCTGGCGTGTCCCGCGCTGCCGGCGGCGGCGGAACCGTCCGCGGTACGCCAGAAGGAACTGATTCACCTGGTGCGCCAGGATTGCGGGTCGTGTCATGGCATGACATTGCAGGGCGGGCTGGGGCCGGCGCTGTTGCCGGCGACGCTGGTCGACAAGCCGTCCGAAAGCCTGGTGGCGACGATCATCGGCGGCCGTCCGGGTACGCCGATGCCGCCCTGGCACCGCTTCCTCGCGGAAGACGAAGCGCAGTGGATCGTGGCGAAGCTGATGACCGGTTTTCCGCAATGAAGCGCACGGTGCAAGCGCTGCTGCTCGGTCTGCTGGCGTTGCTGCTCGCTGCCTGCGCCGGTACACCCTTGCGCGGCACCGGCGATCTCGGCCTGGTCGTCGAGCGCGCCAGCGGCCATGTCACGCTGGTCAATACCTCCAGTCGGGCAGCCTATGCCCGCATCGGCGGCCTCGGCGACCTTTCGCACGCCTCGGTGGTGTACTCGCGCGACGCGCGCTACGCCTATGTTTTCGGCCGCGACGGCGGACTGACCAAGATCGACCTGCTCGATGCGTACATCGTCAAGCGCGTGATTCAGTCGGGCAATGCCATCGGCGGCTCGATCTCGCAGGACGGGCGCATCGTCGTGGCGCAGAACTACACGCCGGGCGGCATCAAGGC
>CAZYTN010000462.1:0-1891 GCA_964650115.1 uncultured Sulfuritalea sp. | reverse complement strand
GCTTCCATGATGGCCTGGATCTGCTCCAGGTTGTTAACGTTGAAGGCCGGCAGGCCGTAGCCGTTTTCGGCGGCGTGGTCGAGCAGTTGGCGCATGGATACTAGGGGCATGGCGTTCTCCTGGGAATGAGTTTGGTGTGACTGGTCTTAGGGCGAAACGACCGGATACGTCGCTGTCGATATCGAGCGAAGCGAGCCGATCAGTAACCCCCCGCGAGGGGGGCGAAGGGGGGCGGGCCGATCTTGCTCGCCCATGGCAAGGCAAGGGTGCGAACGTTTCATGTCTTGAGGGTGGTTATCGAAGTCATGGGCGTTAGCGGCCTATTGGTTCGAGCGGTGCTCGCCTACCTTGACGATTTTCATGGTATTGGTGCCGCCGGGCTTGCCTATCGGTTCGCCGATGGTCAGCACGATCAGGTCGCCGACCTCCACGGCGCCCGCCGCGATCAGGGCTTCCTCGGCATCGAGCAGCACCTGGTCCCTGTCATGTCCGCTCTGCCCCATCATGACCGGAAACACGCCCTTGAAGATGCTGACCTTGTAGCGGGTGCGGACTTCCTGGGTCAGGGCGTAGATCGGGATGCCCGTATTGAGGCGCGACATCCACAGCGCCGTGGAACCGGATTCGGTCAGCGCGGCAATCGCCTTGACCTTCAGGTGATGCCCGGCAAACAGCGCGGCCATGGCGATCGACTGGTCGATACGGGTAAACACACGGTGCAGGAAATGCGTGTCGAGCGGAAAATCGGACGACTTCTCGGCTTCGACGCAGATGCGCGCCATGGCCTCGACGGTCTGTACCGGATAGTCGCCGGTCGCCGTTTCCGCAGAGAGCATGACCGCATCGGTGCCGTCGAGCACGGCATTGGCCACGTCGGAAACTTCGGCGCGGGTCGGCACCGGACTGTGGATCATCGACTCCATCATCTGCGTCGCGGTGATCGCAAACTTGTTGAACTCACGCGCGGTGCGGATGATGCGCTTTTGCAGCGCAGGCACCGCAGCATCGCCGACCTCGACCGCCAGGTCGCCGCGCGCGACCATGACACCGTCGGTGGCCTCGAGGATGTTGTTGAGGTTTTCGATCGCCTCGACGCGCTCGATCTTTGCCACCAGCAGCGCATTCGACCCGGCCGCCTGCAACAAGGCACGCGCCAGGCGCATGTCGTCGCCCGACTTGGGAAAGGACACCGCCACATAGTCGATGCCGATGCCGGCCGCGGTGCGGATGTCCTCCATGTCCTTGGCCGTCAGCGCCGGCGCGGTGAGGCCGCCGCCTAGCTTGTTGATGCCCTTGTTGTTCGAGAGCTCGCCGTCGTGGCGGTTGCGGCAGCGGATTTCCTTGCCCTGGACCTTCAGCACATCGAACACGGTGCGTCCGTCATCGAGCAGCAGCACGTCTCCAGCAACAACGTCCTTGACCAGATCAGGATAATCGAGGCCCACCCGCCCCTCGTCGCCGAGGGTGCACGCCGCATCGAGGATGAACTCCTGGTTGGCCTTGATCCGGACCGGGCCGGCGGCGAACTTGCCGATACGAATCTTGGGCCCCTGCAAGTCCGCCATGACCCCCACGGTGCGTCCGGCACCGTGGGCGGCCGCCCGCAGCGCGTCGACCCGCTGGCGATGATCGTCTGCCGTGCCGTGTGAAAAGTTGATGCGTACCACATCCACCCCGGCCGCCACCAGCGCCAGCATGCGCTCGGGACTGCTCGACGCGGGACCGAGCGTGGCAACGATCTTGGTCGAGCGCTGAAGCGTTGCCGTCATCCAGCCGCCCGCTGTTCGAGCATCTCGACCGCCGGCAACTTCTTGCCTTCGAGAAACTCGAGGAAGGCCCCACCAGCGGTGGAAATGTAGGAGACCTTGTCGTAGATGTCGTACTTCTGGAT
>CAZYTN010000461.1:0-1907 GCA_964650115.1 uncultured Sulfuritalea sp. | reverse complement strand
GGCCGCAGCGAGACTTCGCCGGAAAGAATGCGTTCGATCCGGCCATCGACCTCGAGCAGCAGCGCCCCGTCGGCATCGACGCCGCGACAGATGCCGGGTTTTGGCGCGGCAAAATCCGACGCCAGGCTGACGCTGGCATCCTGCAAGGCATGGCGCGCCAGCCACTCCTGGCGCAGGGCGGCAAAGCCGTGGGCGGCAAAGATTTCCAGCGTGGCCAGCAGTTCGCCGAGCAAGGCGGCATACAGGGCGTTTTCGTCGGTTGATTCGCGCGCTGCGCAGAGTGCGGCCGAGGCGGCACGCAGGTCCTCGGGCATGCCGGCCGGCAGGTGCAGGTTGATGCCGATGCCGATCACGGCGGCATGCGGCGCACCGGGAACCAGTTCGACGAGTATGCCGCCGAGCTTGCGACCGTCCTGCAGGATGTCATTGGGCCATTTCAGCGCCGCCTCACCACCGCCGACTTTTGATAGCGCTCTGGCTACGGCAAGGCCGACCGCGAGCGACAGGCCCGCCGGTGCGGTGCCCGGCGCAAAACGCCAGAGCAGGGAAAAGGTCAGGCTGTCGCCGGGGCTGGCAAACCAGCTGCGCCCGCGCCGGCCGCGGCCGGCGGTCTGCTCTGCGGCGATCACCACCGTGCCCGACGGCGCGCCGCTCTCGGCGCGGGCGAGCAATACGGCATTGGTCGAATCGCAGCTCGGCAGCAGGTCGATATCGAAGCGGCGCGCGGCGTCACCCAGCTTGGCGGCGATGGCAGCGATGGTGGCAGGCATGATGGTCCCCCGGTGGCGGTGGTGTGCCGGCAGCGCCCGGCACCTAGTCAGGCTGACTATACTTGAAGCCGCTGCGGCGCGGTACCCGCTGCCCTGCCATCCCTGCTGCCGCGGTGACGCGGCAGGTGCTAAGGGTCTGTTCTCAATCATTCGGCGGATGGCGTTGAGAACAGACCCTAGGCTTCAGCTGTCCTCGGCGTCCGCCTTTATCTCGTCGAGGCCGAGTTCCTGAATCTTGCGGGTGATGGTGTTGCGGCCGATGCCCAGCAGTTGCGCGGCGTCGACGCGTCGCCCGCCGGTGGCATTCAGGGCACGCCGGATCAGCGTGGCCTCGAATTCCCGGTTGAGCGTGTCGAAGACTGCGCCCGGCGCGGCGGCCAGCAGCCGGTCGGCTTCGCTTGCGAGCGCGGTGCTCCAGTTGGCGGGCAGGTCGCGCCGCGCTGCACTGTCAAGGCCTTCGCGCAGTTCGGCGGGAAGGTCGGCGATGTCCACGCTCTGCCCCGGCGCCATGACGGTCAGCCAGTGGCAAAGGTTTTCCAGTTGCCGCACGTTGCCCGGGAAATCGAGTCCCTGCAGGTATTTCAGCGCCGCATCGCTGAGGCGCTTGGGCTCGCCGCCGAGTTCCTGCGCGCTTTTCTGCAGGAAATGTTTCGCCAGCAGCGGGATGTCGTCGCGCCGCTCGCGCAGGGGCGGCAGACGCAGGCGGATGACATTGAGGCGGTGAAACAGGTCTTCGCGGAACAGCCCTTCCTTGACCCGCCCTTCGAGGTCCTGGTGCGTGGCGGCGATTACGCGCACATTGGCCTTGACCGGCTGGTGGCCGCCGACGCGGTAGAAGTTGCCGTCGGACAGCACGCGCAGCAGCCGGGTTTGCAACTCGGCCGGCATGTCGCCGATTTCGTCGAGAAACAGCGTGCCGTTGTCTGCCTGCTCGAAGCGTCCTCGACGCAGCGCGCCGGCACCGGTGAAGGCGCCCTTTTCGTGGCCGAACAATTCCGACTCGAGCAGGTCGCGCGGAATGGCCGCCGTGTTGATGGCGATGAAGGGTGCATCCCGGCGCGGGCTGTGCCGATGCAGGGCGCGCGCCACCAGTTCCTTGCCGGTGCCGGATTCGCCGTTGATCAGCACCGTGGCGTG
>CAZYTN010000460.1:0-1908 GCA_964650115.1 uncultured Sulfuritalea sp. | reverse complement strand
GAGTTCACCCAGCCGGCCGACCTGTCGAAGATTTTCCTGCGCAGCCGCGACGGCAGGATGGTGCGCATGGATTCCGTCGCCCGCTTCGAGGAGCGCCTCGGCCCGGCGGTGATCGGCCGCTTCGACTTGCAGTATGCGGCGACCTTCTATGCCACGCCGGGCGTTCCGCTGGGCGATGCCGTCGAGGCGGTGCGCCATGCCGGCCAGCAAGTGCTGCCGGCCGGCTACCAGGTGCGCTTCATCGGCCAGGCCGAGGAATTCGGCAAGACCATGAAGTACATGGTGTTCACTTTCGCCCTGGCGCTGGTGCTGCTCTACATGGTGCTCGCCAGCCAGTTCAATTCCTTCCTGCAACCGGCCATCGTCATGCTGGCGCAGCCGCTGGCCGTGGTCGGCGGCATCGCCGCGCTGTGGGCCACCGGGCATACCCTGAACATCTATTCGATGATCGGCCTGACGCTGCTGATCGGCCTCGTGGCGAAGAACTCCATCCTGCTGGTCGATCTTGCCAACCAGCGCCGCGCCGCCGGCATGGCGGTCGATGCCGCGCTGCGCGATGCCTGCCCGATCCGCATGCGTCCGGTGCTGATGACCTCGGCCACGGTGATCCTGGCGCTGGTGCCGGCCGCGCTGGGCCTCGGCGCCGGTGCCGAAACCCAGCAGCCGCTGGCGATCGCCGTGATCGGCGGCATGTTCTCGTCGACGCTGCTGACGCTGGTGGTGGTGCCGGCCGTGTATTCGCTGCTGGAAAGACGACTGGAGAACAAAGCCTGAAAGTCGGCGCCGGCGATACGGCGACCGAAGTGGCTGCGGCGCCGGATTCCTGCTTCAGGCCTTGTCCAGCGCGCGCCGGATCAGCGCGTCGGCTTCGAACGCCCGCCTGGTCCGCCTGGCATCGCCGAGGCCCACGGCGGGCACGATGCCTTGTCCGTCTTCTCCTGGATCTTGCTGTGCATGTCGCGGCGCGTCAGGATGCTGAAGCCCGCCGCGCCTAAGGCATTGATGATGCGCTCGACGGCATGGCCGAAGGAATCCGATATCTCGCGTTTGAAGTCGATGGTGGTCATGCGGTCTCACCGTAGGCGCTGGGTAAATGTTTCGGCGGGCCGCCGGTCCGGGTCTTGCTGCCGCGAGCGAACGCTGCGGGGGTCGAACTCAGAGCATCTCGACCACCCATCGGGTCACGGTGCCGGTGGCACGGGCGCATTGCTGGCCGCGTGCGTCATCGAAAGCCTTGTATTGTTCCGCATTCCACATGTCGTAGGTGCGACCGGTGAATTGTCGCTGCAGGTCCTGGCAGGTGACGCCGCCGAACTCGGCGCGGAAGCGTTCGGTCAGTTCCCTGCTTTTCTTGAAATTGTTGATGTAGCGGCCGCGGTCGAGCTTGTCGCGATCGCGGCCATATTTCGCGCTGAGCGCCATCAGGCCGCCGGTCAGCGCGCCGCACACGCCTTCGCCAAGCAGGGCGCCGCCGCCTGACAGCCCGTGGCTGGCCTTGATGGTCTGGTCATCGACACCGCCTACGGTTTCCTGCACGGTGGCCAGCACGCACTGCGGACAACAACCGTAATCCAGTTCGTACCTGATTGCCTTCTGGTAAGCCTGCTCGCCGAGGGCTTGCTTCTCTTCGCAGTCCATGGAAAATCCCCGCAATACATATTAGCTTGTACTAATATACCAGATTCCGGGGCTATGCGGCGCCTGGCGCGAGAGAACTCATTGAAGGGGACGGCGGCACTGCGGGGGGGCTTACCCCGGCGATTCACTCCGCCAGCACGGGCATCAGCGGCACCGGCTTGCGGGTCAGGCGCGAAAAATCGTTGCGCGCGATCATGTCGCGCAGGAAATCGAGATTGCGCTGTATCGAAAGCGCATAGGGATCGTCGCCGCCGAAATGGGCGGCGATGT
>CAZYTN010000459.1:0-1911 GCA_964650115.1 uncultured Sulfuritalea sp. | reverse complement strand
ACGGTATCGCCGACTATGGCACTGGTAAACTCGCAACGTGACCGACCTGACTGACCGCAACCCCAAACCCGCTCCAATCCTGTCGCGCTACGCTGCAGTGTTGCTCTGCGCCGTCTGGCTGCTGGCCGGAGTGATCGGGCACGACCCGTGGAAGCCCGAGGATGCCCTGCACCTGGGTGTCGCCTTCGGCATGACCGGCGGTGACTGGCTGGTGCCGCGCATCGCCGGCGACCCCTGGCTGGTTTCGCCGCCGCTGTATCACTGGGTGGCGGCGCTGTGCGGCAAGCTGTTGGGCTGGCTGTTGCCATGGCACGATGCCGCCCGTCTCGCTTCGACGCTATTCTCTGCCGCCTTCCTCGCGGTCCTCTGGCGCATTGCGCATCGGATGCTGGGGCCGAGCCCCGCACTAGCAGCCCCTCTGCTTGCCATCGGTACGCTGGGCCTGCTGGTGCCGCTGCACGAGGCGCAGCCGGCGATCGTGGCACTGACCGGTTTTGCCGTCTCGCTCTGGGGGCTCCTGGTCTGGCGCGAAAAGCCGCTGCGCGGCGGGACGCTCTATGGCGCCGGAATCGGCATCGGTTTTCTCGGCACCGGGGTCGATAGCGTCGCCATCCAGCTGGCAACCGGCGTATTGCTGGTGCTGCACCCGGCGTGGCGGACCCGCGGCAGTCATTTCGCCTGGCTGATCGCCGCGGCCGTCGCGCTCATACTGATCCTGCCGTGGCCCTTGCTGCTCTGGCAGCAGGCCCCTGCCCTGTTCGACATCTGGTGGGCTGTCGAACAGTCCAGCCTGACATCGCGCGATGGATTCAATGGCCATCACCTGGCACTTCTGGCCTGGGGCAGTTGGCCCGTGCTGCCACTGGCGTTGTGGAAACTCTGGCTGGAACGCAGGCATCTGCTCAGGGCCGAGACCGCATTGCTGCTGGCGGCAACGGCATCCGCCCTGTTCATGTTTTTTACCGGCACCCCTACCCGGTCGATTGCGCTCTTCCCCGCACTCGTCCCGCTGATTCTGCTGGCCGCGTCCGCCGCGAGTCGGCTGCGGCGCGGGGCCGCCAACGCCTTCGACTGGTTCGGCATGATGACTTTCACCCTGGCCGCGGCGCTGATCTGGCTGGGCGGAATTGCGATACTGGCCGGCGAGCCAACCCGAATAGCCAGGAACCTCGGCAAGATCGCCCCCGGCTTCATTGCCGAGGTCTCCGCATTTCCGGTGCTGATTGCGATCGCCGTCAGCGTCGGCTGGATCGCGGTCATGCTGCGCACGCCGCGCACGCCGTGGCGGGCCTCGGCGCGCTGGTGTGTCGGCCTGACGACCATCTGGGTTCTGCTGGCAGCACTCTTGCTGCCCTGGATCGATTACGGGAAAAGTTACCGTAGCATCAGCGCCGACTTTCGTGCTGCCCTCGGCAGCCAGCCGGGTTGCATCGAGCGACGCGGCCTGGGACTGGCGCAACGCGCCTCGCTCGATTACTTCAACGGCATCCGCACCATCAGCGGCAGCCGCACCAGCGCCTGCCGCTACCTGATCATGCAGGCCGCGCCCCGCGCCGAGAAAGACCTGCCCGGCTGGACGCTGATCCGCGAAGCTTCGCGCCCCGGCGACAAGAGCGAACAGTTGCGGCTGTATCGCCGCGACAAATGACTGGCGCTCATGGCACCGAGCACCACCCGCCGAAGATGAAACACGCGAAAAGCGAAGTGGTCGCCCGCCCCCCTTCCCCCCTCGCGGGGGGTTACCGGTCGGCGCGCTGCGCGCGTCCATTACCGGAGACTTCGAACAAGGTGTTTCACGTTAAAGTTTCAAAAAATGCTCACGGTAGTACTTGAGTTCCTCGATCGACTCAAGAATATCCGCCAGCGCCTCGTGCTTGCCGTGCTTTTTCAAGCCCTTCGCCACTTCCGGCT